>JAIWAJ010000048.1:0-8823 GCA_048634435.1 Methanosarcinales archaeon | reverse complement strand
GACCTTAACATTTCTATAAAAGCGCCTGAAATAAACGAATATGTTCCAGTAGACATTCTAAGTCAGGGCGCTAAAGATCAAGTATATTTTAGTATTAGAACTATAATGGCTGATTTGTTAAGCGGAAATATAAATATACCCTTAATATTTGATGACCCTTTTCATAATTTTGATGACCTAAGATTAAAAAGGACAATAGACGCCGTCAAAATGGTGTCTCAAAACAAACAAATAATACTCATTTCACACAAACAATATCATAAAGATTTTAAGGATTTTGCGGATAATATAATCGAGGTTTGAACATTCTCCGTCATAGCCAATCGAAAACATATTATTTTACTTTTATTCCTGCTTGATTTATCCTCTTAATTAAAAAGTCTAAATACAATATAGATGTCTGAAATAAATAATCATGTTCTAATGAGGGTGTTCTCGAATGATGCACAGCCCAATTACTTAACATCTGATAAAGATTATAAGAAAAATCGTTTTCTGTATCTTCAAATCCTCTATTTACAACTTTAAGAACGCTAAGAGCCCTCAACATCTTCATATTTTCTCTTGCATTTACAGATGTCTTATTATTTACTTTAAGAATATGTATTATTAAATTTTCAATTATCTTACGTAAGGAATCTAATGAGGCAGGACTATTTGCAGAATAACTTTTTATTGATTCTTGAAAAGTTGTCGCTAAATCATTTCTGTCATAATCATTAAGGTTTGTAATAATAAATTGATACTTTTCATCTACATCTTCAACTAAAGCGGCTTTACGCATCATGATTCCCTCCTTATTATAATATCCATCAGATGCAAGCAATTTTCTTAATTTGTCTAATTTCAGATTGTAATCTTCATTATCATCAGAATATATATAATTATATTTTTTAATATCCGGATTACAGCCCATATCTTCTACAATATTATGGAGGATATTCTTATCAGAGTCTTTACCAGAATCATAAAGTTCAAGCATGAGTCCTTCTGAAAATGTTTTTTTAGTTGAATAATGTTTCTCAATTAGAGTTGAGTCGATACCAAATGACTCAAAATATCTCTTCATTGTTGGTTGTGTAAATACAAATGCAATCAAATCCGCAGTTTCTATAATTATTCTTTTGTTCATATTAATACCATATAATATGCACAAATAAAAATCTTGCCTTTTTTACGGGATGCTCTTTAGTTCTACGGACATATTGACTTCCTGCGCTCGAATTAATAAGTAATTCAAAAACTCTTCGGGATTTCATCTAACATAATAATCCTATAGAAATGATACTTTTTTATATCTTTCGAAATTAACCACTCATGAGTTACAATAGTTACGTTTGCCCAACACACAAAGTAATTATAAGTCATCAATTGAATAATTTTTTGATATTATAACCACCATGCCGGATGTCTAGTGCAGATAGAGATATTATGGGCTATACATAATATCCAAATGCCTTGTCAAATGACATGGTGGCCGTGTAGATTTATGTGTTTGAATGCTAAAAAAGGTTTTTTCATCAGGGATTTGCCTGAAACCACACAAAAACTCCGACCTGCCTGAAAGTCGCAAAGTCTGGCTTAAAGTTTGTATATTTACCTTGAAAATATGGATAGTGTGATAATAAGAACACCAAGAGCAGCAATAAGAGTATCTGCTGATGTAACTCCGAAATATAATAAAATACCGCCTACGGTTATTGAAAATGCGAAAATTATCTTTTTATTTTCCCGGTAAATTTTCTGAATATCTTTTAGTAAACCCATGGTTAGTTATATTGTATTACTCATAATATATACTTTTAAATGATGCTGTGCTAATTCTTTAGCATGAGTTTCGAGGAGTATGAACTTCCACAAGGAAAAATAATGATTGCCTTTTCAGATAAGAATCTGAGTGTGGGCACTCTGGATATCAATCCCGGGCAGGAATTGTCAAAGCATAATCGCCCTGTTGTGGAGTCTTTGTTTCAGGTCAGAGGCAAGTGTGTGATTAAGGTTTTTGAGGATGAGGGCAGTGTTCGGGATGTTGTTTTGGATGAGGGGAATTCTATAGATATTTCTCCGCTTAAATATCATGTCCATTCTAATCCTTTTGATGAGGTTTCTACTACATTCTGGAGAGCGAATGGGGATATTACTGAGATAATTGGCAAGATCAGGGAGAGCAGCAAGATGTAGCTGCGGATTTTATTCTTTTAGTTGCCAACCGTTATCGATATAACATGATTTTCTTTTGACATTCGCAGAATCATATATCCCTCTAAAAGGGCGTATCTTTTAGCTTAAAGATTTAACATTTCTATGACATATCTGCTCTATGTCAATAATAGAAGAAGCCAAAAGATATGCAGTTGTGAAATACGGTCCTGACCCAATGACCGGGTACCCGCATGTTATGAGGGTGCTTGAGCATGTGAAATGGCTTTCTAAAAGCCATGGCGGGGATGAGGAGCTGCTTGAGATATCTGCTATATTCCATGATATTGCTTTTGATGAGAGAAACATTGCGACGCATTCTGTTGAGAGCGCAAATGTATGCGATACTTTCCTCAGGAATCATGATTATCGGAATGACAAAAGGAACAAGATAAGCAAAATAATCAAAAGGCATACCATAAGAGACTGGACTATGGAGGGTTCGCCTGTGTCAGTTGAGGAGAAGATTCTTTTTGATGCTGAGGCGCTTGAGCGCCTTACGATGCATGGCTTTTTGCGCTTCATTACTGTGTCGTTCCGGCTGCCGTATAATGATACAAAGGATGTGATAAGAGCTGCTGAAAAGTTTATGGATGAGAATTATGGCGCTATGTTTTTTGATGATGCCAAGAAGAGGGCGAAAGAGTCTTATGTTCTTGTGAAGAGTGCAATATCGCAGATGAAGGATGAGATGAGTATACGGTAGAGAGAATGGTAATTATAAATAAGTGTTACTGCTAGATATTGAATAAAAGAAAGTACTATTGAATTGTTTTATGTTATGGCGGGCGTATATATGAATGGTTATGATTCTTGCGGGACGTTTAGAGAGGCATGTGATTTCTATCAGGCCAGACTATCGGATGTGGGGAAAATACCACGAGGAGATATAGAAGACGGTCTGGCTTTTTTTAATGATCTTTATAATAATCCCAACAATTCTGAAATTACAGTGTATCCTCTATCGAAGCATCGGAGTTATTTTATGACGCAAACTGCTATAGGTGCACTCAACAGAGTGCAAGAGGTTAGAGGAGGACAGGCGTCAAATCAAATAGTATCGAAATCTTTACCAGAATGTCTGCCAAAAAAGCTATATGTACTCTCATCCACTGCTTCGGGAGAGACGACTGTAGTAATAGATGGCTTGAACAGATTAAAGGAATCAGGTGATACCGATGCACATCTCCTGCTTTTAATTGGAGAGGAAAATTCAACTGCATATCGTATTGCAGAAGAAATTGCTGATAAAAATGAAAATGTTGCAATTATACATTATGAATCATCGAGCAAACTAAATGATACCGGTAGTGTGTTTGATCCGCTTGGGAGTGTTTTTGAACAACAGATTCAAACAATTCTTACAGGGATAGGCTGCGGGGGAATGCATGATGATTATTCGTCATATACTGAAGTAATGAATAAGTTTGCTTCTGATATTGTGGAACTGAAAGGTATTGATGACACTCCTCTTCTGAACATGATTAACTCATATTCTGGTGCAATAGGGAAGAGGAGAAAAATATATGTTGGCGGAGAAGGGCCTACAGCATGGTTGGTTAAGGCACTTCAGAGGCGCATGAATCACATAGGGATGGATGCTGTGGTTGTTAATGGCAAAGATGAGTATGATATGGGCGGTGCCTACATTCCATTTACCGGTAGTGGGATAAAATATCATGAGGGAGCGGCTGGTGTGGTAAGTGTTCATCCAGTGGTTCCTGATTGTGTTGAGATACATTCCATGCGTAATATAGCATCCTTAGATAATATTATAAGGATCCCGTTTGGTGACCATTTGGACTATGTACCACCTGCTTTAGAGTATTGGTATGAAGCACATTTACTTAATGACGCTGCGTTAGCTACGGCACAACGGGAACGTGAGATAGGGAATGATGTATTAAGGTCAGAACATGAGAAAGATAGTCACTTGTTGTGACTTCATCAACTTCTTCTGGATGGCTTCATTCTCCGGATTCCTAGTAGCATCGTGCGCAAACAAAATCATACAATAAACAGAATTCTGTCAAAATGGATGAGAACTACCTTGAGAGTAGTAACAATACCGAAACAAATATAAAGTTATTCTTCTACAAGATACTACTGTTATAACCCTTAGGAGGAGATTTAAGATGGCCAGAGATAATTTAAATGGACAACCATTTATTGCAGAGACATATAAGATTGGTGATGAAGACTGTAGTAGAACATGCTTTAACTGTTTTTATCGACATCATGATGGAATTATTCCAGCAGAAGACTGTTTAGTTAAAGTTTCTGAGGGTGAACGTGATCCACACGAACTTTTTGGATACAAAGGACAGAATTTACCGGAGACTGTCGATGGTAAAGACATAGGAAACTATTGCCCAATGTTTGTTGATTGGAGAGCAGAATAATATACGGGAACATAAATGGAATGGTCTGAAGCTGTAATGAATGCTCCTGATCAGAATCCCTTGGGTTCATATTGATATATTTAAATTAGTTCTCAAACTTCTGGATTCGCTCGAATCCTTCTTTTATCTGCTCAGTGTTTGCTGAGCCAAAGCAGAATCTTACATATCCTTCGCTTTTTGGGCCACAGGGCAGTCCCGGGACTACTGATACTTTTGCTTTTTCTATCAGGTCTTTTGAGTATTTCCATGAGTCTTTGCATGCTTTCGGGAAAGTGTATAGTGCGCCGCGCGGGAGAACGTAGTCCCAGCCCATGTTGTCCATCATTCTGACAATAAGATCCTTTCTCTTTTGATATTCATCCACCATTTTTTTGACAGAGTCCTGTGGACCTGTTAGTGCTTCGAGTGCTGCATACTGCGAGATCGTGTTTGGGCATGCTACAGATGCCCTGTTGCATTTTAGAAGCTGGCTCACGGTGTCTTTTTCTGCAACCAGCCAGCCGAGGCGCCATCCTGTCATTGCATAAGTCTTGGATACTGAGTTTATTATGATTGTGTTATCTGGTGCATATTTCCTGATTGATGTATGTGTGTTTCCATCAAACAGTATCCGGTCATATACTTCGTCAGATATTATCATGATGTTTTTGTCTTCTGCAATTTGCGCTATTGCCTTTAGTTCTTTTTTTTCTATGATGCGGCCTGTGGGGTTTTCCGGCGTGTTTACAAGCAGGAATTTTGTTTTTGGAGTGATTGCTTTTTCTATGGCTCCGGTGTCGAGGCTGCCGCCTGCATTGAAATACGGGACTAATTTAGGCACTCCGCCGACTGAATTGGCTATCAGTTTGTAGGGGGGCCATGTGGGGTCAGGGAAGATTATCTCGTCACCTAGCTCGAGAAACCCAAGCAGGGTTGTGAATATTGCGCCCATGCCCCCGGTTGTCACCATGACGTTCTCTTTTGTGACTTCAAATCCTTTGGTTTTTTCGTAGTCTGCGACTGCCTGCCTTAAGGGGGGTATCCCGACAACAGGCGTGTACCCGTGGCTGCCGTCTTTTATTGCTTTTATTGCTGCATCCTGTATGTTCTTCGGTGTCTTAAAGTCAGGCTGGCCTATGTCAAACCTGATGCAGGCCGGCACTGCTGATGCCATGTCTGAAATCTTTCTTATGCTTAGCCGGATGTCCTGTATTTTGCGAGATACTTTCATATTTCGTCGACTCTTGTTGTTTTTGTCCTTAGCATATGGTCTGCGAGGACGAGCGCGACCATTGATTCTGCTACGGGCACAATTCTTGGGCATATGCAGGGGTCGTGCCGCCCGGCAATGCTTATTATCTTTTTTTTGTAGTCTGTGTCTAGTGTCACCTGCTCTTTTGAAATTGACGGAGTCGGCTTTACGGCGATTCTTATTATGATGTCTTCACCGTTTGATATGCCTCCGACTATTCCGCCTGCGTGGTTTGTTTTGTGGCGCAGTTCTCTGTTTTCTGGTTTGTGGAGTCCGTCATTATTTTCGGAGCCGAGTAGGTTTGAGACATTGAATCCTTCGCCGATTTCCACTCCTTTGACTGCGCCGATTGACATGAGGGCTTTTGCAAGGTCTGCGTCGAGCTTGTCGAATACAGGAGCGCCTGCGTTCTTTGGCGGCCTCTGGACTATGATTTCTACAATGCCGCCGAGTGAGTCGCCTTGTTTTGATGATTCCTTTATCTTTTTTTCCATGAGCACAGCTGCTTTGGAGTCTGCGCACCTTACGGGATTTTTTTCGATTGCGGATTCGTCAAATGTCTTTGCTTTGATGCCGCGGACCTCTTTGGTATGGGCGATTATTCTTGTGTTTTTGCGCGCAAGGAGTTTTTTTGCGATTGCGCCTGCGGCTACTCTTGCAAGCGTCTCTCTGCCTGATGCTCTTCCGCCGCCGCGGTGGTCGCGGATGCTGTATTTTGAATGGTAGGTGAAGTCTGCTGCGCCCGGGCGGAATATGTCTTTCAGGTTGTCGTAGTCTTTTGATTTCTGGTCCTTGTTGTATACAATGACTGCAATCGGTGTTCCAAGGGTCTTTCCTTTGAAAACACCTGAAAGTATCTCTGCCTTGTCCTCTTCACTGCGCGCAGTAGCAATACTGCTCTGCCCCGGCTTCCTGCGGTCAAGTTCCTTTTGGATGTCTGATTCTGTTAACGGCAGTTTTGCAGGGCAGCCGTCTATTATTGCGCCCACTGCGGCGCCGTGCGATTCGCCGAATGTTGTTACTTTGAATAGTTTTCCGAATGTGTTTCCTGACATGTGATTACCTCATACCCCTTTGTCTTGTGTGGAGTCCGTCCTCGAGCCCCCACCCGCCCTTTTTTTTGTTATGTGTTTGTATATCTTTAATATCTTTTCTGTGACTTCCTCTTTTGTGATGTCACTTGTGTCTATTTTGCAGTCTGATGCGCTTTCGTATTTTTCGATGCGCTCTTTGAGTGTCTCTTCTATCTCTTTCAGGGTGTCGTCTCTGCCGGTAAGGTCTGGGCGCTGCGTGTCTGTTTTTTTGTCGTTTTGCATTCTCTTTAGTATTATTTCAGGCCTTGCGCCAAGCCAGAAGACAATGCTGTTTTTTTTCAGGTTTTGGGTGTTTTCGCTGTTGATTATTGCGCCTCCGCCTGTGCAGATGACTGCGTTTTGCTGTCCGGATGCGCGGTGGATGACTTTCTTTTCAATTTCCCTGAATTCCTGCCAGCCGTATTTTGATACGAGCTGCGATATTGTGATTCCTGCGTCTTTTTCTATCCACTCGTCTGTGTCTATGAACCTGAACTCAAGGGCTTTTGCAACTTCTTTCCCGACTTCTGTCTTGCCGGTGCACCTGTAGCCGATGAGGGTGATGTTTTTCATATGTTTTGTTTGCAGGTGTAATTATTTATTTGTGTTGTGGGTGGTATATTGTGTGTGTCTGGAAAGGCGCACACAAAGTATTATAAATCTAATTCATCTTAATCAATTATTGCCTTTGGTTTAAGTGATGAGGGTAAGACAGCCGGTCTAGTCCTGGAGATTGTGGATCTCCATACCCGGGTTCGAAAACAGGATGTTGAGACTATTATCAATGTCTATCGAAAATCCCGGCCCTCATCCTTTATTTTCTATTCAGGAAGCAAAGCTTGCGCAATCGTAAATTATTTAAAGGTATTTGATTGAATACTTGTGTGTTGAAACAGATATTATCTAAAATATTCTGCCAATGAAAGCATTAAGTTGATGACGGTATTGCCGAGATTTAATATGAGGTGTTAAATATGGGAAAGTTAGTTGATTTTGAAGTAAGCAAGGATGTTGCAGAGAAGGTATATGATGCGCTTGAGGCTGTAAAAGGCTCGGGGAATATAAGAAAGGGCACTAATGAGGCGACAAAGGCAATCGAGCGCGGGCTTGCGAAACTGGTGGTTGTAGCAGAGGATGTGGAGCCTATTGAAGTTGTCATGCACATTCCGATGATATGCAAAGAGAAGGATGTTCCTGTCATAACAGTTCCAAGCAAACAGGAGCTTGGAGCGGCATGCGGCATTGAAGTTCCCACAGCAGCTGTTGCAATAGCTGATGAGGGAAAAGGAAAGAAGCAGGTAGAAGAAATTGTCAAAAAGATACAGGAGCTAAAGAAATAATTAACTTATATTAAGAGGTAGATTACAATGGCATTACCAGCAAAAGTTATACATATTATGGGCCGCAGCGGCGCAAAAGGAGTTACGAGAGTAAGATGCACTGTTGTCGATGACCTGAAGCGCAATAAGGTGCTTGTGAGGAATGTGGTAGGTTCTGTGCGCGTCGGAGACATACTGATGGTAAAAGAATCAGATATGGAAGACGCTGGTGTTATTGAATAAGTTATACGGTGCTTATTATGAAATGTTCTTTTTGCGAAAAGCCAGTCGGTACAGGCAAAGGTCTTGTATCTGTAAAATCTGATGGTACTGTGAGTTATTTTTGTAGTTCAAAGTGCGAGAGAAATGCGAAGATGAGGATGGCTAAAAAGGTTGTGTGGACCGAACTTTACAGGAAGCGAAAAAGTGAGAAGCTCGGCAAAAAATCATAGTGCTTTGTGTCAAGCAAATCATGAAATATATGTGATGTTGGTGGATTTCAAGCTTTTTGATTGCCTGTTCATACTTTATATGCAATAAAAAATCATGAAATATATCTGATGTTGGTGGATTTCAAGCTTTTTGATTGCCTGTTCATA
>JAIWAJ010000047.1:0-8883 GCA_048634435.1 Methanosarcinales archaeon | reverse complement strand
TGTACCACCACCAGTGTTAGGCATATCCAGTATTTTCTTTGCTGTGTATGGATTTTCCCAGTTTTTTAGACGGGACCCATCCAAAAAACTGGGAAAATCCGTACACAGCAAAGAAAATACTGGATATGCCTAACACTGGTGGTGGTACAGACTGCTCAGATGCAGGAGATGGTATATGTTACAGTGAGAACAGGAATTATGCACTTACAGATCATCCACCGGCAGCACATTATTATGGTGTAGGTCAGGGAGAGGGCTATTCAGATCCTGATTGCGCAGGAGACGGAAACGGGTGTCAGTGGCTGAACCAGATGCCTGTAGATGATAATGATGCTTTAGATTGTAATAGTAAAACATTCCCTTCTTCTCAAAATGAAGGTGATGACTGGTGCAGTATAACAGCCCACGATGGATGCGACCCTGACTGTGACTTAACCAAATGGAAACGCCGGGACCCTGATTGTGGAGAGCCTGATTGCGACGCAAAAGTCGGCAAAGGCCAATGGACAAAATCCGTTGTTGATAAAGACGGCAAAGTATGGCACGCGGATTCTCTGGAAATTTGTCATCCGGATGTCATGACTTTCCTTGACAGACGCGGCTGGGATATCAATCAGGTAGTCCGGAACTGGAAAGCAGACTCGCCAGATGGTTGGGCATTTGACGGCAGCAGATATCAGGCAGTTCCTGCAATGGTGCAGGCTGCAAGTAAAACAATAATATCTAATGATGATTATTTTGCAGGTTTCAGCAAATGCTGCCCGACAGATGCTTGTTATGGCACGTGTGATGAAGGACCGCCGGATGAAAAATGTTGTGGTGTTGGTTTTTGCGCAGATCATTCAACTGGTGTGACAACGATATTGAGGACTCTTGGTGTTCCTGCGCATAATGTATGGTCTGCATTTTATAATCTGCCAGGCACGAAAGACCAACACGCATGGACTCTTTTGCATTGCGACAGTTCAATAAAAAATCTTGGAAAATACGGAAACTATCAGTTGTACCAAAGCGGACAATTTATCGTTGACGAATGCAATAGCGCAGGCGCAGGTGATGGAAACTGGATTGTAATTGACGCGACATTTCATGCAGTATCTCCACTTAGCGCTCTAAGCGCCGGTCTATATTGTACAAGTATGAAAGATATCTGGAACGACCACGGAAGATATGGTTTCCAGGGCATAGTCTGCGATGGGGCACCAGTAATACCTACAGATGCAGATAACTGCTGGGTTTCAGATGATGGCAACAACGTCCTCTGTAAATGTCAGGGGTGCTCAAGCTGTGTTATAAATCATCCGCATGCTAATCAGGAAGGTTGCACTCTCAATTCGGGCCAAGTATCGTGCCCTTTCAGGAAAAACCCAAAAGAAGCAGGTAATCCAATGGGATGCCTAAGGTGATAAATTATGTACCATAAAAAAGCACAATATTATATTGTAAAGCCGATAGCATTGATTATGACAATCATAATCATATTCGTTCTTTTTTATTCCCTCCAGAACTTCAATATCGGCGCACACAAAGACGCTGCAACAGTCGATGCGATAATTGACACAAGCAATACCATCTCCATACTGACCAACTCAGAAGACTGCCTAGCATACAATCCCCTGGAACTCGGGGTTTACGGCTCCATAGTATCAACAGAAAAGCTTGACGATTTCGAGAAAAAATACAAAAACATAGAACCTGAATGTTCAAGAAATCATATGAGAGGCTGGCACGCGGAAGTAAAAGACCTCATGACAGGCGATAAATGGACATTTGGGGCCCCGGATTATCCAATGAAGTTCGCAAGGAGGGTCCTTGACCAGAGAAAAGTATCCTCAATGCCCATTGCACTCAGGTACTCTCCGACAAAAGTAAACCCTGGCAGGATAACAGTCACCACATTTGCAGGTGATCTTGAGCGTGTATCCGGCTTTATCGACTACGTGTGCATGGCTGGAAGAAGAAGTTTCGCCACATATTCAGACTCAAGAACATTTCATATAGATTATCCGATAACATATGAAAACAACACAATGTGCATTGTACTCGGCAAAGATAAGATATGCAGGGATACATACTGTTATCTGTTCTTTGAGGGGATTCCTGTAGCAGGCGAATATAAAGTCTCGGCAAAGTATATGTTTACTACAGATTCAGTGGTGGTGAGAACATGAAAAAAACAGGCAAATTTAAAAAAGCACAGACTGCAGAAATACTTAATTTTCTGGTTCTTGTAGTCGCAGTAACTATCATTATTCTTGTCCTGAAATTCGTGGTAGTCGACCAGATGACCAGTACTGGCGGGACCGCCCAGGAAGCGCAGGAAGAAGGCTCTTTCAGGTCAGGTGCAAACGCTTTTATGGTAATGACCGAAGAGAAGAGCGGCAAAACCTTTCTTGAGCTTTTAGGTTACGTGGGATATACTGAAAACACAACTCTTGACTTGGGCGGGCCCAAAAACCCCCTAATCATCAATGTAACTGAGGAAGTTGCAAAGCGCCTCGACAAAATCTACGGCGAAGGCCACTGGTACCTGGAACTCCCCATCCCGCACCGCAGTGGTGTCGAGATTGTTGTCGTTGCTGACACTTCATTGTCCATGTGCGATGATATTTTGGATTTGAAAACTGGAATTCAGGATATATTGACTGAATTAAAAAAAGCTGAAAAAGAGACATATATTTATTTATATTTTTTAGGCAACGTGCCAACATGTTACTGGATGGATAATGAAACAGATATCGTACATAAAGTTACTGTAGATTGTAGCGAATTTAAGGATACTGGTATTGAATGTATAGATATATCAATAGCCGGTAATAAGGAATGTAGAAAGTCGTATCCTCTGCAGGGGCAGGGTGAAGAAGACTGGGGAAACGGAATTGCCTGCATTTCAGAAATAGGGCCTCAACATAAGAATGGCGAGGTCGGCTGGGGTGATTTTACAGTAAGAATTGCTATTCCTCTTTCAGATGAGCTGACATGTAGCACTTATAATCCCGGTGGTGGTTGCAATTGCTATAATGCTAAATATGATGGCACTGGTTCTAATTGTGCAACCCAAAGAAAGAGCCTTAATAACGGCATAGAGTCAGCTAAAAAAAATAATGTTATGATATTTCCACTTAGAGCAGACCCTTGTGGGATTCAATGTACAAGTTCATCCGAAAGTAGTTGTTATTCTTATAATAGGAAAAGCAGTTATCCCCGCAAGTGCCCAAACTCTGTCCCATGTGACTATTGTGACTGTGGTAATACAACATTAAAAGAATGGATGGGTCATATGGCAAGTGAAACTGGAGGACAGATGTTTGATTTGGCGATTGGATCCCCTGCTAAAGCAATAAAAGAAATGGTCTTAAATCAGTCATTTGAAAGAAAGCCGGTTGTGCTTGGCTCACCCATACCCGGCGGAACAAGGATACGCTCGTTCATCGTTGCTGCACCAATGCCAAATTACGAATATTTGAACCTCACATTGAAGCAATGGAACTGAAAAACAGTAATTTTATATACTACCTAAAACGAAATAGTAACCATCAGGTTTAATAATCCAAAGGAGAGGAGTGTGGTAAAAATGAAAAAAGGAGTATCTACATCATCATTAGGAATAATTGCGGTCCTTTGTGTCGCTGTTGGGATCGGGTGGATGACCTACCAGAACATGGCAGGAACAGGAGTAACCGATAGAATTACAGACGTGACAACAACCGAAGAGACCAGAGCTCTTGTTGAGACCGTAAAAAGGACATTAAAGACAGATTTAATATATTCAAGCCAGGAAGCCTCAATGAAAGTCGCCGCAGCCGGTGGTGGAGAAAAGTGTGGCTATACAGGTATCCGTTATTGGCGTGTCGGTAAATTCACAGGACCTAGCCAAAATGAAGTTTTGTGCGCACAGAGCAACGCGACACTGAATCTTATGAATAAATTCGTAAGAACAGAAAGAGAGCAATATGCTTCCCAAAATGTGCAGATATCTGATTACGACTGCGTAGGCTCGTATAATCCCTCTGAAGAAGCATGTTATCCTTATCTTGGCAGGGATTCCGAAATTGCAGATGCATTCCAGAATGGTCTTACAGGCGGAACAATTGAAGCCACGGGAAAGGAAGGGCAGAAAGACCGCTACGAGGGAAACATTGTTGCAGATATTGCCCCGAACGAGTTCTGGCCGATTTATTACACACTGTATAATTTTGTCAAGGATGAGTTCAACGTAGTTGTCACATCATCAGTAAGGGACGAATGTCCTGATGATACTTTGGGTACTTCCCAAAAAATTATTAACGGCGTAGAGAAAGCATGCAAAAAACTGCAGGAAGAATTTTGTGGAGATGACCTCGAAAATTGCTGCGTTAACGTAACGTGCAAAATCGAATGCCCGGACCCAAATGAACCTGTTAACACAGCCACCTGTTTCCAGACAGACCCTCCCGAATCATTAAATGTATTTCTCTGCTTTGAGCCAAAGCACACAGATGAAGGAAAGAGTTCAGATGAAACCCCTTCAGGTCAGCTTATCGCACAGGGAACAACAACAGGAAGCTACCGTGTGCTGGTTAGTGCATGCGATGAGTGCCACAAGCTGGACGCAGAGAATTATCTCGAATGGAAACTCTACATTGTAGACACAATCGGGACAAACTGCGAAGTTGTAGATGGGGAATAGGGCAATACCTTACCCCTCCTTTTTTCTTTTTTTTTCTATAGTCAATAGTGGAACCCATGCGCTTGCTATAAAAACATGGTCTGCCATATAATAAAATATGGCTAAAATCACAGAAATAGCACTGCTTATTGCCTTTATGATTATTATCTATTTAACCGCATCCCTAAGCAGTTTCCAGGCAGCTGGCAAGACACAAAACAACAGCATATTATCCCACTCAAGCATAAGAATCCCTGTCATGAACACGACAGGAAAAGCGCGCCTGGTCGATTGCAGCATCACCATCATACCCGGGACAGGAAAGCTCCTCGTTAACATAAAAGATTCATACATAGACGGCTACGACACGCAGCCCTCAATCAAAACTGCTGCGCTCGCAGCAGAAAAACTCACAGGCGTCTCCCTGGATAACTGCGATACAATAATCTCATTTGCAGCAGACAGCGCAGTAATCAAAGGCAACTCTCTGGGCGCCCCGGTCGCAGTCGCAATAGTTGCAGCCATAAAAAACAAGGAAATCGACCCCGCAACAACAATCACCGGGACCATACACAAGGACGGCACAATAGGGCGTGTCGCCGGGATACTGGAAAAAGCAAAAGCATCAAAAGAGCAGGGAATCCGGACATTACTTGTGCCGGATGGCACAGCCATCCACACCGCATACACAAAAAAAAAGCAATGCAATGATTCAGGCACAGCCTGCACCACAAGCGTAGAAGAGAAAAAAACAGACATCTCAAAAGAAGCAGGCATAAAACTTATTGAAACAAACCACCTGCGCACAGCAGCAACCCGCATGCTCAGGTAAGTCACGGTAAACTATATATACTCCCACACAACAATAAGATAACGATGATAACCCCTAAAAAAAAGAAAGGCGCAATATCAGCTCTTCCTGAACTGATACTCATGATATTTGCACTGGCGCTTGGCGTTATGCTTTTCACAATGGCAATGAAATTTGGCCCGGGCGTAAAGAACTCCTTTCTCGAGGACAACCTCATAGGCGACCCTGATTTTGTCTCAGAAAATCTGGCAATGCTTGCAAAAGAGTGCTGGATAAAGAATAAAAGAGGTAAAGCCCCCGAGAACGATGTTTGTGTTACACTACAGGTGAATTGCACAGATAATTTCACCGAATCTGGCTTTAATGAATATCTTAACTGCAAATATTTGCCGAACAATTATCTTAATCTGGACGACAAGACAGATGACAAATGCGGCGAAAAAGATAAAGTATACTGGGAAATTTACAACAAGGACACAGAACTCAGGATATCGTACTCCGCATCAAAAAGGCGGATTGAGATAATCGAAACAGAGGCCATCTGCATAGGGATATGCTGTGTCCGGAAATGCGACGAAAGATGCCATGATATGATTGCTACCTGTGATGAGACGCATTCAAAATGCAGCGGCCCGATATGCGACCAGTTCTATGAACAATGCAAAAAAATAGCATCACAAGTTTGCTCAATGTGCGAAGAAAATTGCGAGCTTTAACATCTTTTGCGTTTGAACCAAAGCTTTATTTACTAGAGCAGCTAATATTACTGCATGAGCAGCAAAGGACTGGCATTTGAGACAATAGGTGTTATGACACTTGGAATTGTTGCATTATTTGTGCTTCTTTCATTTCTGGGAGTAATACGAATATCAGTAACAAACATCTTCTGCACAGCCTACTCAAGTCTGGCAGAGCCGCCAGCATTTTGTGAAACAGCTACCTGCAGTTCCGAGCGCTACAAAATAAGGACTGAAGACACAGAAGCCTTCATGCGTGAAATCGCAGCGCACACCATCACATGCTACAGGCATAAGGCAGGATGCCTCCAGGAAGATGGCGTGCTCCTCTGCTATGCATTATTAGCAGAAAAGCACCCCCAAGACAACATATATGAATACAACCTAACGAGGCTCCTCGAAGACGAGGGAGGATGCGATGCACTGGAAAATAACATAATAATAGACCCGAGCGGTGCAAAAGTGATATATGACGGCAACTGCGGCATTCACGACAATATAGAGTGGAAAGTAAGAGATATATTTATTAGGAACCAGCCGCTAATATTAATAGAATACAATGAAGAGAATGATACTGTAATGGTGAAAGCATGATAAAAGACAGGAAAGCACAGATGGCTCTTGAATACATAGCAAAGCTTATGATCATAGTAGTGGTTATAGCTGTAGTAATAGGGATGATGCTCCATTTTAAGAAAGACACAGTAAAGAAATGGAAAACCATATCAGATCCGGACGGCGATGAAGAGCCGGACCCCAACGCAGCATTTATTGATCTGGGCAGTACACCAATTACAGATACGGATTTTGCCAATTTTATTGAGACATGCTGGGTTGAAACAAGAGATGCAAAAGACAGCAAAGTATGTTTTGTGCTGAAAGGTACTGCTAAAGCAGGAGTTAGTGAGGCCACCATAACACCCTTCTTGGACCCAAAAATTGCAACTGATTTTACAGGCGTCAACTTTGGTGACGATCTTTTTTCTATCAATTACGAAATCATAGGCAACGAAATACACATCAAAAGCTGACGACTCGCTTTGATAGCACAGTGGTGAAACCGCAATGTCCGCCAAAAAAGCACAGATGCCATTTGAATATATCGCGAAGATGCTGATTATAGTGGTAGTCGTAGCAGTCGTCATTGGCATGATTTATACTTTTAGTGACAAAATTAAAGAGACATGGATTAATTTTACGAAACCTACTAACCCTGAGCCGGTTGAAACTCATGCTATACCTGTTGAAGGTCCTTTTTATGCATCGGATGTTGCCAATCTTATTGAGACCTGTTGGGTAGAAAAAAGAGATGCTGAAGATGACCGTATATGCTTTGTTTTGGAAGGACCCTATAACGATAATGCAGCAACTGCTGAAAGTGACATCATAGATCTGCTTGAACCGGAAATCAAAAATAATGTTGAATTTGATGCCGACTTTGTGAATGATGACTTCTTTTCTATCAATTACAAAATTATAGGCAGAAAGATACGGGTAAAAAGCTAAAACAGAATCATCAATATAAATCTGCTGTTACATAAAAAGCCTATGGGCTCAGACCATCTGAAAAATCATGAAAATTTTGGTAAATGGGTGGATTTTCAAGCTTTTCCATCATTAGGAGATACTTAGATATGATGAAAAAAAAAGGAAAACTAGTCCTTGTCGGCGGCACATTCGACCTGATACATCCGGGTCATATATTCTTTCTGGACAATGCAAAAAAGTTCGGAGATGTTCTCATCGTGATAGTGGCCCGCGACACCACAGTCAGAAAACTAAAAAGAGCACCAATAATACCCGAAAACCAGCGGCTGGATGTCGTCAGTGCACTAAAGCCAGTGGACTTTGCCATTCTCGGTAAAGAAAAAGAAGACTTCACAGAAATAGTAAAAAATATAAAGCCGGACATAATAGTTCTCGGTCCGGACCAGACCCACAACATTTCAGAACTCAAGGAAAAACTGCAAAAATCCGGCCTGAAAACAGAAGTAGTAAAACTTGAAAAATTCAAAAAAAACACGCTCTACAGCACAAAACAAATAATAAAAAAAATAAAAGAATCTAATGCATCTGAACAGTAGCTTTTTTGCGAATAAATTATATATACTACTTTAGCAATATTAATTGATAGACTTGGGATGCCTATGAAAACAAAAGTATTTATTTTATGCTTTGCAATTCTCGCATGCATCGTACTTCTTTTAAACAATGCATCCAGTGTTGTCTATGATGTATGCGAGGCAATGTCAGACGAGGAAGTCTCATACGACGAATTTCAGGTATTGATTGAATCAATATATAATGGCGAGTGCAACGAGGCAATGAATGTCAAGACAACATTTTCAATGTCAAAAGACGATTTCAGCGAACTGGCTAACACTTACGATATTATCGACTCAGAAGGCAATCCTCTGGTATTTTACAGGACAGGGACCCCCTCCGCAATCGGTATCGGCGCAATCCTCGTCTACGGCAACGATGGTGACTTCCCGGTCAAGCTCGGCGATCGCCTGCACATCTGGACATCAGGCAGCCCGAAAGACATTATGATCGAGCTGAGCATCGAGGGATGCGACCCTTATGATGATGAGTGCGATGCAATATGCTCCTACGAAGATGATTATGTCTGTGACCCCCTGTGCTATGTGCACAACAAGAGAGACAACATCCAGTGCGACATAGAC
>JAIWAJ010000046.1:0-9002 GCA_048634435.1 Methanosarcinales archaeon | reverse complement strand
CCAGATCCCGGAAGACTTCCAAAAATACCTGATAAAAAGATGCATAGATACAGGCATAAAAGAACTGGTCATTGAATGCCGCCCCGAGCATGTTACCCCCGGTAACCTAAAACTCCTCAAAGACGCAAACAAGAACCAGAAGCTAAAAATTTTCTTCGCAATGGGTCTCGAAGTAGCAGACAACAAGATACTCAAAAAAATATGCAAAGGGTTCACAACAGATGACTATCTGAATGCAGTGTCTGTCCTGAAAAAGCATGGCTTCTACATACGAACATATCTTATGGCAAACCTGCCCTATGTAGACGATCATGAGAATTTGGGTAAATCCAGGCATTCTCAAGCTTTTTTATTGCCGGCTCATAATTCCCATGCAATAAAAAACATCCAAAAATCACTGGACAACTCAGTAAGCTTCGCACTAAAGCACTCAGATTCAGTTGCAATAATAAACACATTTGCCTACGGCTACGCCCCTCTTTTCGACATGTGGCTGAAAAAAACATGGCGCCCCCTGGATAAAAACGAATTCAGCACCATCACAAAAAAATATTCCGGCAGCAAAGAAATAGATGTGTATTTTGATGATTACATAACATATCCGCGTTTCAAAAAGCAGGAACCTCTTGTCGGCGCAACCAGCCAGAACCTGGAAAACCCTGTCTATGATGTCTGGCAGGACTATATAGTGCGCTTCTATGAAAAACCTGCAATCAAAAAATATGCTCTTTTTCTTCCATGCTCATACAGGAAACCCTATTCATGCTCAAGAACGCATAAGGAAATACTTAAACGGCTCACAGCTCTTCCATTTTATGCAAGCCTGCACCAGCTTATGGTCTCGAACCCCGGGGTGATACCGCGCGAGTTTGAGTCCAAGTACCCGTTTGCGCACTATGACTGGCCTGAGTGGGAAGAAACCCCTGCGGTAAAAAAAGAGTATATTAAAGTGACTGGAGAGAGGATTGAGAGGTATCTGGCAGCGCACAAATATAAAAAAGTCTTTGCCTACTTCAAGCCGGAGTCAGAAAGCTATATTGCGCTAAAAAATGCATGCAAAAAACAGAAAATAGACCTTATATCCTGTGTTGATGAGAATGTATACAGGGATTTCAAAGATAATCAAAAAACGCCGCTGGTGGAGCGTCGGTTGCTTGATGCGCTAACAAAAACCCTAAGAAAGCACATAAACCCGAACATAATAGATTAAAGCGGTAGCTGATGGGTTGAAATGTAACTCATCATCGTAAGAAGCGCTTGACATATTCCAACAGAAAGAAATAATAGCTTACCAGTCCATAAGTTAAATCCGATGATAATATGGTGTCAAAAGACTTGGAGGAAATTGAATTATTAAAACCAAAACAATCCCCTCCAAAAAAGTTTATTGGAATAATTTTTAGCTTAATTGCATTGATGTTTTTTCTTCTAGGTTTTATTTGCTTTATTTCAATATTTGGATTTTTTATGGGGGTTGGATTTATAGCAATCGCAATATGCTTTGCCGTCGCTGGTTCGAGAATGTATTCTGGTAATAAAAAAATTAAATGTCCTTATTGTGATGATGAACTAATTGTTTCTCCAGAGCAGAAATCAATCAAATGCGGGAGATGTCACAAGATAATACTGCTAAAATGGTTAGATAATATTGTGGATAAGGAAGCAAAATTGGAAAACAACGAGAATAATTCTAAAATTCTGAAAGACAAACACATTTACGAAAACATCAGACCAATTGATAGAGCAAAAGGAAATAGATTCAGAATAAGTTGGATACTTGGACTTTTCTTTTTATTCGGAGGGCTGGGTGGCATCATTGAATCAGCCTATTTGAGTGGATTTCTGCTAATTATATGTTCTGCGATTACAATTCCTTATACTAATAATATGATTTCTGAAATACTAAATTTTGAAATTTCAGGGAAGCGTAAATATATTTTAATAATTCTCGTCTTTTTTTTAGTTGGTTTATCTATCCCCGAAACAGATATTTCTGAAGATACTGCTTCTAATAGTAGTCAATCAATAGAACAAATGGATAATCAAAACATCCAGCCATCAGAGCAAAAAGGGGTCGAAAGCATACTAATCACAAAATCTGCACGTGATATGTTGCCTACTGAAGAAGATATACCTACAGAATACTATATGAGTAAAATAGAGACAGGATCTACTGATGCAATTTCTGAATCATATCATATTATAGCAATTCAAGAAAGTAATTCCGCTTTATTTTTTTCAAACATGAAAAACGGTATCTAAGGCACAATTTTGTTGATAATGCTTTATTTCAAAATCAATTGAATTATCTGATTCAAAAATTATGTGTAGCGGAGAGCAATCCGATTTCATTTTTTGTTTTTTACAACTCCCCCTAAATTTATCCTGAGTATCATTTGTGTAAAAAATTTATTGCCTTACTGAAACTGATTTTGTCTAATGCAGTCAAAAACGGAAAAACTTTATTGTCGTGCTATAAATTACTAATTGGCTTAAAATAATTTACAAACCCACAAGAATATAAGTTTTACATTATCTTAAATTAATGCTAATAATCCAAAAATCGTCGTTAAAACCACGCTAGTTAACGCTAATATTAATCCAATGATGGTTATTATTTTAAAAGGGAAATATGACTCCAATATACCAGAGACAAAAATAGCTTTTTTGTCTAGCGTGAACCATTTGGGGTCATTATCGATATGATAATAGATATAATTTATCATAACAGCGTCATCCCTTTCCTCATGTGGTGGATATTTTTTTAATTCATTTTCACTTAAATAATCTCCAAAAAAATCTTTTAAATATCCCTTTTGAGCAGCATGGCAATAACCATCAATTTGGGGAGAATATGGTGATATATCTGTTTTTGGTTGAGAAAAAAGATATAAATACATCTTAACAAACGGGAAAACATTTTTTTTATCTTTTCTTATACGATCTCTTACAGACTTACCTACGAAATCATAGCTGAAAGAATATCTGCTTTTTTCATATACAGATGAAATGGATGTAGTTGCTTTTTTGATTATATAACCAACTCTAAAATATCTTCTTAAAAAATATTTCTTCCTATTATCGTTGGATTTTATTGGCTTTGTAAACTTTATCTTAATTATTGAAGAACCCTTTATATTCTTACTCGAGATTTTATTTTTTTGATATAGAAACTTGATATTCTCCAATGTTATAATGTTTGACTTTCTATCACGTTTACATTCTTTTGTATAATATTTATAGAAACGGTTATTTATTCCATTTTCTGTTAGATTTTTCATATCAGATATCTTTGATGGGATCAGCAATGATATTGATTTTATCTCCTGTTCTAAATTGCGTATCTCAAGTATCCCTTCATTTATACAGATAGCATCTCGATTTTTTTTAAAAATAATGCTTTCATGAAACCAAATTATTTTCCCTTTAGAATATTTCTCTTTGTTTTTGGCATTATCTATTACGGCAGTAATTGGCATTATAATCACTCATAAATTCAAATGAACTCTAAATATTATATTGTTGATGGTTCCATACAAAATATTTTCGTTCAAATCACATCATTGATAAAAAACCATGTATACACCCCATATATGTGTCTTTATGAACCAAAACCTCGTTTGTGCCTTTAGGTAAAGGTAGATCAATCAATCCTGATTATACTTTTAAAGATGCAGAATGTGACGTAGATAATATAAAAGAGCATCTATGAAGTTCTGAAAAAAGACGGCATGAATGTTAATAAGAGTGAGTTCTGAATGGAAAAATAGCTCCTATTTTAGCATTAATATAAGAGAAATAATTAGATACATCGTTCATAAACATAATTATAAATAATTTAGCCCACAATCCATGTGAATACAAAAATATGACCGCAAATAACCACAACCATGAATAATAGGAACATAACAAGAACATAATCACAAATAACAGGAACTGATGATTTCTAAAACCAGTTAACTGACTATTAAAGATGACCCCTATGCTCCCCCCAAAGCGCATGCAACTACTGAAGAAGCTTCTTTACGATAAAGAGCTTGATGCTATACTTCTTTCTGCGCAAAACTATCCTGAAACTACTACCATACCGAATATCTACTACTTCACCGGGTTCTACGACCTCTGGCCTGCGTGCCTTTTTGTGACAAAAGCTAGTGAGACTCTCTTTACGTTCGAAAAAGAAAAGGCAGAAGCTGCTACTGGCATAAGGACTATAATAGATATCAAGTCCAAAAAGATATCAGACTACATAAAGGAAATGAACGGCCACAAGATGGCAATCGGCATAGACGGCGCAATTGACTACAACTACTATTCTGCTCTAAAGAAAAAACTTCCGAAATGCCGGCTGATTGACTTAAGCAGGGAAATATCCGCCATAAGGGCAATAAAAGACGATGCGGAAATCATGGAAATAAAAAACGCATGCCTTCTCACAGACCGTGTACTCAGCAACCTAGAATCAGAAGGCATAAAAGGCAGATCAGAAAAGCAGCTCGCAGAAAGAATCAGGCAGCTGATAGTCGGCTGCGCAAAAGAATGGGCTTTTCCTGTACTTGTTGCAGGAGATGCAGGATCATCCTGCATCCACGGCACACCCACAACAAGAAAACCATCAAAGCTGGTGCTCATCGACATGGGCATAAAGAGCAGCTTCTACAACTCCGACACCTCAAGAACATTCATCCTCGGCGATGACCCGCAAATAAAAAAAGCATATTCTGACCTTGTAGAACTTCACGCTGCACTCGAAGACGAGCTTGTGCCCGGCATGACATCAGATGCCATTGACAGGTTCGCAAGAGAATTCCTCGAGAAAAAGGGCCACACCCACACAAACTACTCGAACTTCCACGGTCTTGGCCACGGGGTGGGGCTTGAGGTGCATGAATTCCCGACACTCTCCTCCCACTCGTCATTCATACTCAAAAAAAACATGGTATTCACACTTGAGCCGGCAATATATGTAAAGGGAAAATTCGGCATAAGAATAGAAGATACAGTGGTACTCAGAAGCAAAGGCATCGAGCGCCTGAACAGGTATGGCATCTAATTCACAAGACATAAAAAGAAGTCCCGGGAGGGAAGAAGATTGTTTCCGGAACGAATTCCGAAACAAGAAATGCTTGACTTCCACCCATCCGAGCCCAAGTTTTCCAGAATGTCCAATATATGAACATACATGTTTATATAGTTATCTTTCATTTCTTTAGAATGACAACACTCCACCAATAATGAACCAAAAAATACAACCCCTATATTTAAAAAATTTACATTTTAATAAACATAAATGGACGTAACAAGTGTTGGCATTCTGGTTGACGAGAAGCGCTCAGTCCTTGAAGCCAAGCTAAAAAACGACGACATTGACGACTTTGACATACAGGATCTGGACAAAGCAGACCAAAGGAAAGACGTTATGATAATATTCAAAAACCAGATTGATGTGCGCTACCTTCCGGACAAGCTCCACGGGATTCTCGGCGACTGCGCAACAAAGAAATCAACAGAATAGTCTCTTCCATGCCCGCAGGCATTCCTTCTTCTTTGCAGGCTCATGTGGCAGGCGGTGCCCTAAAATGAAAACATCAACACAACTTGAAAAAAACATCCCAAAATACTACCTCTTCATGGCCTTGAGATACGGCATGTTCTTCTTTATACCAATATTTGTGCTCTACCTAAAAACCAAAGGCATAACCATAATGCAGGTGATGCTCCTCCAGGCAGTCTATTGCATAATGGTATTCACACTCGAGATCCCGACAGGAGCCATAGCAGACCAGATAGGCAGGAAAAAAACAATCGCTATTGGCTCAGCATTCGGCGTAGCAGGCATCCTGTACTATGCATTTGCAGAAACTTTCACAGGTTTCATCCTCGCAGAAATAATATTAGCATTAGGCACAGTCATGATATCAGGCGCAGACATATCAATCATCTACGACACACTAAAGATACTCAAAAAAGAAAGCCACTTCAAAAAAATACAGGGCCGCGCAAACGCCATAGGCTTCGCGGCAGCAGCACTGGCATCACTTGTGGGAAGCTGGCTCTATACAATAGACGCGCGTCTCCCTATGATAGCTGCATCTCTTCCTTTTGCAATAGCCGTCTTCGTAGCCCTCTCCATGCGCGAGCCTGCCTCATCAGGAACAGCCACTATGTCAGAAACAATATCCCTCATAAAAACAGGCATAAGATTCACAGCAACCCACAAACAGGTAAGGTGGCTCGTACTCTACACAGCCGCATACTCCGCCTTCTCATTTGCAATGTTCTGGCTCTACCAGCCCTTCCTCATAAGAGCAGGCATCAGTGTAATCTACTTCGGCCCGATATTTGCAGCCATAAACCTCCTTGTAGCCCTCGGCGCATTCTCAAGCCACAGGATAGAAAACATAATCGGCGAAAAAGCATCCCTGATAATGATACCGGCACTCACAATCATCGCCCTCATACTCCTCTCAATAGGCCACCTGCCACTCGGTTTTATGGCAATAGTCCTTGGCCAGTTCGCATGGGGCTACAGCGATCCTGTAATAAACGACTACATAAACCGCCACATTGCATCCCGCAACCGTGCGACCATCCTCTCAATAAACTCGCTATCAATAAGCATGGCAGGTGCAATAGTACTCCCATTCATGGGCTATCTTGTAGATGCATACACACTTGCGCACGCATTTTTACTAAGCGCATTCCTGCTCTTTGCAATAAACATACTATTATACCTTGCAAGAAAGCTATAGCCTGTTATCAGGAACTAAGATCCACACATGTCGTCTCCCTGGTCTGGAGGTCAACAACAGTGACCTTCCCGGGGTTGGCAACATGCCCCACCCGGTCCATAAACGGGGTCTGGTTCTGGAACGTGCTTGAAGAAATCATTGTAATGCCCTTGTAGTTATCTATCGCATGCGAATGCAGGTCCCCGGTATGAAATATGTCCGGTATCTTCGTGATTACGAGCGCATCCTGTTTCTCAGGCACAGCCACGCAGGCTCCGTAAGGCGGCGCAAGATGCCGCCTCTTCAGCACGTACTTCATCACATGCTGCGGGTTCTCGAGCCCCTTCTGCCTGAGATCCGGTATAACATCAACAATGCTCGTGAAACTGTAGCCGTGATACATAAGCACATTTATGCCGTCGCAGTCAATCCCGTGTACATTAACATACGCAGGATTAGTCACAAGATGCACATTCTCCTTATCCCCGAGTCCCGGGACAAATTCTTTTGCAATCACTGGCTGCGGCTCACTTATTCTCACAGCATCATGGTTCCCCGGGCATATTATGATCTGTATGTGTTCCGGTATTTTCTCAACAAACTCCTCAAAAAGCCCGTACTGCGCATAAATATCCTTCACAATAAGCTCAGATTCCTGCCCGGGATATATCCCGACACCCTCAACAATATCGCCGCAGATAAACAAATATTTTACCTGCGATGATTCAGGGGACTGGATCCACTTCAAAAACCTGCTCTCGATATCTGTATTGAAATCCCTGCTCCCGTAATGCAGGTCAGATATGAACACAGCAGAGACCGCGTCATTGACCCTCCTGACCCCTTTCGGGATAGGTATATCCGGAAGCACAATAGAATCGGCATACATGAATCCATTTGAAGTGCTACCCCTGATGCCAATCACTTCATCATTCAGTATCTCTGACTCGCCAATATCCTTGTGGTCCATTATAATGACCTTTATACTGCCGCTCAGGTCCTCGATATCAACTACAGTATTGCCTGCCTTGCTTTTTGTGACATTGGATACAATCCCGATAACAGAGATATTCTTATCACTGCTGTATTTGGTTAACCGCCCAAGAGACACGAGATTCTTAAGCTCCTGCCTGTGCGACAGGATATTTTTCAGTGTATTGTAGCGCGCATTAAAATATTCCACAAACGAATTCGCACTCCTCTCCCTGGGCTCAGGGCACTCCGGGCTCTCAATTATCACGCGATGAGGCATATCCTTTGCTGTCAGCAGCTTCGGCTTCCTGATATCCCCAAGCACAGTCGCTCTCTCCTTTTTTGTGCCCAAATTAGGTTCTGTTTTTTTAGCCGGAGCCTCTTCATCCTTTTTCAGTTGCGCCTCAAGAATCTCGCTGGTAAGAACAAGGGACTCAATCTTCATGGATTCTATGTCTTCTGGCGCAACATTCTTTTCTTTGATGAACTCGAGTGCGCCCTTATCAATAATAATGCCTTTTTTCATCAAACCGGAAATTACCTTGCTGAGATCATCCATAGAAACAATTTAGGAACATAAATATTAATGTATGATTCTTATGGTCTTCATCTCATTTTTTTGAAGAAATTGGTATCATATCAGTTATATCGATATCTACATGATGCCCTATTTGTGGGGCAAAAAGCGCACGTTTGTCCGCTTGATGCCTGGTTTGTCTGTAATCTGCTGTTTTTTTGGGCTGCGCTTTTTTTCAATTGTTAAAATAATAAATATATGGTAAGACAATAGAGTGACTTATGGGCGATGAGAAAATCAAAAAGATTATGCGCGATATCAAGGCTATCAGGATACAGGGCGCGAGGAATGTGGCTGTGGCTGGCGCAAAGATTCTGATGATGAAGGCTGAGCAGTCAGGGGCGCGAAGTTCGCGCGCGCTTCTTCTCGAGTTGAGGGAGGTGTCGAAGGAAGTTATGGGCATTCGGCCTACTGAGCCTGCGCTCCGGTTCGGCCAAGAGTTGATTATTTTAAAGGCGGCTTCCCGGAAAGACCTTGGTGCTGATGAGTTGAGGAAGTACATTGTGCAGGTTTGCAGGAATTATATTTTCGAGACAAGAAGGGTTCTTGAGAAGATTGCGCTTTATGGTTCGCGGGCTATTGTCTCTGGTGATGTTGTTATGACGCATTGCCACAGCCACTGCGTGATTGAGATTTTCCTGCACATAGATCACTGCAACCTGATCTTTGTCGGTATAGACACCGTGCAGATCAACGCCACCAAAGATCACTGCAAGACTCAC
>JAIWAJ010000045.1:0-9105 GCA_048634435.1 Methanosarcinales archaeon | reverse complement strand
ACAGGACAATGACTGCGATGGAAGCATTGATGAAAATTTTCCTGAACTTGGAGACGAATGTGGAACAGGTGCATGCGAAGGCGTATACGTCTGCAACGAAGCGGGAACTGGCACAGAATGCAATGGTCCCTCACCAACAATAGAAATCTGTAGCAACAACATAGACGACGACTGCGACGGAGCCGCAGACTGCGAAGATCCAGAATGCATTGGCGACCCATACTGCACAGGAATACCAGAATTTCCTTCTATCTTGGCACCAATTCTTATAGTCCTTTCAACAACATTACTCAGACTTAAGCACGCGTTCTAAGAGAAATAACAATAATAGAGCACAAAAAATCAAACAGAACTTCCACAAATCAAATATTTAAACTACATATTACAAGAATAATGTATGTTATTGAAACAAAAACAATTAGTTTTGCTGTTATCCATCTCTATCACTTTAATTATAAGTATTTCAAACACATCCGCCTGTGTAATCCCAGCCGACGACATGCTAATAAACAGTGACACAACACTATGCAGAGGGGACTACCAGATAAATGACAGTGGGCTGAACGGTGTTCTGAGAATTAATGCAAACAATGTCCAGCTGGATTGTAATAATAGCTACATTCACGGAGATACTACTCGCAGTTGCATTTGGATTGATGGCTTTAGTAATGTCACAATAATAAATTGCAACATCTCTAATTACGCTTACGGCATACACCTTCTTTCAAATATCCAAAATATCTCGGTTAAAAACAACCATATCTTCAATAACAAAAACGGGATATCTATTACGGACGCAACAGATGTGTCCGTAATTAACAATACAATAATCAACAACATAGATGCTGCATTCTATGCAGGAGCCATAACCCTTTATGATAATGTCAACAATACCCAAATAACAAACAATACTATCGAAGATAATTCAAGAGGCATCTACATAAGAGACTGGGGCAATTACAACAACATATCAACAAACAAAATAAAAAGAAACAACAATAACAATATCGTCCTTAATTCAAACGCAAAATACACAAAATTCGAAAACAACCTGATAGACCCTGATGAGGATCTTTCCGGCGGCACAGGCACAATCTCCATCAACAACATCTTCGCAGACTGGACCGCGGGTCCTCCCGGCAATTTTCTCGCAGACTTTGAAACAATTACAGAAGCGCTAACTTCTGCCTCCGCAGACAACATCATCTACGCCTTCAAAAAAACATACTCAGAATGCCTCGACATAACAAAACAAATAACATTAGAAGGAGAAAAAAGAGACGAAACAACAATAAACTGCACATCAGGCATACCAGTAAACATAACACAGGACAGCGTCAGACTCGGCAACTTCACACTCAACTCAGACGCACAAAACCATCCCGCCCTCCACATAACAGGCAGCAGCGCGAAAATATCAAACATAACAATAGACATGCAGCAAAAAGGCATCAGGATACAGAACTCTGGCAGCCACATCCTTGAATACCTGAAACTCATGGACATACCCACCTACGGCATAAACATCACATCATCAGACAACACGACAATCAGAGAAAGCAGGCTCACAAACTCAAGCATCTCCGCGCTCTCATCAACGCGCATATTCATCCACAACAACACCATCAAATATACTCTAAACTCAACAACACTCATAAACACAAACAACTCACTCATCGCGAACAACACATACGAAGACATCCAGCCATACCCCATACAAATAGCAGGCAGCAAAAACACAAACATCACAGGAAACACACTAATATACACCACAACCCCGTCACCCCCGGACATCTCAATATTACTCCGGTACACAACGCAATCATCAGTCGCAGGAAACACAATAAAGAAATCCTGCACCTGTATGGCAGCACAGGACTCAGGCGCGCTCACAATAGAAAAAAACACAATAAACGACACAGCAGAAACAGCAATAACACTAACAAACACAAACATCACACTTCTGGCAAACAACACAATAACAACAGCAGAGAGAGCAATAAGACTATACTCAGGAAACGCAAACACAATATACAACAACACAATAACAGGCACAACAGACACATCAATTTTATTCTCCCCTGAAAGCACAACAACACAATACCACGACAACACAATAGAAAAAAACACAATTCAGAACTCATACAAAGCAATATCAATGCAAAACACATACAGCACGAAAATCAGCCAAAACATAATAACAAACACAGGTAATTTCCCCACAATATACCTAGAAAACGCAACACAGGACAACATCACAGGAAACACATTCATTTGGGGCACAGGAGCAATAAGACTAAATAACGCAAACAATCTACTAATACAGGCAAACAACTTCAGCAGCTACACACAAAGAGCCATATCATTTGAGGACACCCCATCCAGCTATAACACAGAAAACACAATCAGAGACAATACAATAAGAGGAGGAACTTTCCCTCTCCGGATCTTCCATAACTTCAAGAGCAGGGTAATCAACAACACAATTATAGAACCAGGTACGCATGGGATAGAGATCAGCAACACAAACAGCACCAACATAACAAACAATACAATAATGGAGAATCCTCTCTACGGCATAGTACTCACTGAATCCGGGAACAATCTCATAGACAACAACACAATAGATCACAGCCAATGGGCAGGAGTTTATTCATGGGACGCGCAACCCGACTCAAACCCAAACAACACAATATCAAACAACTACATCCAAAACACAGGGATAGGCATACAGCTAACAAACTTACTAAAACCAACGATCATCGGAAACACAATAACCTCAAACCAATACGAGGCAATTAAACTAACCACCGTCAACTTCGCCATAATCCAAAACAACACACTTACCGACTCAGAATGTGGCCTGTCCCTTCAAGACAGCTACTACAATAACATTTCAGAAAACCTCCTCCAAAACAACACAGATGGCATAAAACTAACCAGTGGTTCATCAGACAACAACCTCTGGCTCAACAACTTCAGCGACGCAAGCAATACATTCAGAGAGAACATCAACTACTACTGCATCATGGGCCTCGACAACTACTACTATAACAATAACCCGCCATACAACAACCCTCCACTCTCATGCTCCCGCTCACTCACAACCACCCATAACGACACAGCAATCTACATAAACGACACAATAAAATTCACAACAGACACATTCGGGGGCGAAAGCAGCTACGCATCACTAAACATAACAATCAACAACACAAACTACACAATGTCGCTGACACAGGGAAACAACATCACAGGCAACTGGACATACATATTCAAAGACACTCTCCTGCCCGGGACATACAAGGCAGCAGAACTCTACTACCACGAAACAGACAACGATGAAGGCATAAAAGAAATCACTGGCCTGTCCTTTGAAGTAATGGAACTCTCCATGCACGTAGACATAATCCCTGACCAGGCAAACATAAACCAGACAATCCATATTGAAGCCATAGTCCAGAACAATGCCACACCCATAGACAACGTAACATCAAAGATATATTGGAACAACACACTCAAAGACACGCAGACGCAAAGAACATTCACAAAAATCAATGACAGTGCAAGAAGATACTACCTAAGCACAAACAAAACACACCGCTCAGGCACCTACACAGTAAACACAACAGTTTACGCAGGTAAAGAAAAAACAGACACAGATACATTCCAAATAAACTACGGACATACCATTATCGATATAAACGAAACACCGCAGCTAATCGCACATAACAGAACCACGCTCCAGAACTACACAATCAGAGCTACAGGAGGCGACCTCAACAACATAACAATCACATTCGAATCAAACAACACATCAATAATAAACATAACAACTCCCAACCAAACCATCCCGTACCTGAATGCATCTGAGACACTGGAATTATACATCAACATAACAGCCAACAACATAGGGAGAGCCCGGATAAACATCACAGCAAAACCAGAGAACGGCACGCAAGACACAGAAACAAAAGACATAGAAGTAAAAAAAATAAACATGACAGCACACATATTTCCGCAAGTCGCAAATGTCACACAAAACATAACAATCATAGCACATATCCTGAACAACGCAACAGAAATCACAGGCGTCACAGCGAAAATATACTGGAACAGCACACACATAGCCACCGCACAACTTGAATACTACGCGACAATGCCCACACCAAACCCAGAATACATATACCAGACAACAGCCAACTTCACAGACCGCTCAGGAAACTATACAGTAATCATCACAGCAACAGCAACAAACAACGTGACATCCACTGTCTACCACTACATAAACTACGGCCATGCAAACATAACAATATACACATCACCGACTGCAATGAACACAAACACCGAAAAGCAGCAATACATAAACATAACCGCAATCAACGGCGACCTGAACCACACGACAATCACATTCAACTCAAACGACACAACAACAATAAACATAACAACAACAACCCAGACCATCCCATACCTGAACTCATCCTACACGCAAAACCGATACATCAACATCACAGCCAACAACACAGGCACAGCCCGGATAAACATAACTGCAGCACCAGCAAACGGCACACCCGACTCAAAAACAAAAAACATAACAGTAAAAGAACTGGCACTAGACACATCCCTCAGCGCAACAACAATAAACATAACACAGACAACACAACTACACGCAAACATCACAGGAAACATAACACAAATAGAATACGTAACAGCAAACGTAACATGGAACAGCACATCAAAACAAAACATAACACTAGACCACTACTGCTACTATCCTGCAGAAGAAAAACACGCATACACAGGCACAATCACAAACACAAAACTCTCAGGAAACTACACAGTCCTCACAACAGCCAAAGCAGAGATAACAGCAAACACCACAAAAACATTTTTTGTAAACTACGGACAAGCAGAAATAACATTCGGTCCGGACCCGCAGAAATTGAATGTTTCAGAAAACAGGACACAGGAAATAACAATAAAACCAAAAAATGGCGATCTTGCAAACATAACAGTAAAACTCACATCCGACAACGAAACCATCCTAAACCTGTCAGACACCCAGAACCCAATACAAACAATAGACTATATATTCTTCACAGGTGCAACTGAAAACAGCGGCGAAACAATCCAATACAACCTCACAGGAAAATCAGTCGGGACAACAAACATAACTGCCAACGTCACATCCGAAAACAACAACCCAGCAATAGAAAAAAAGGAAATAGAAGTCACAGGCGAAACAGAAAACAACGCACCAAACGTCACAGCCATCTGGACAAACTCTTCAATCAACACATACAACCTGCTCGACAGCATCACAATATACGCGAACATATCAGAAGACAGCGGTCTCCAAATAAAACTAGCAGAAATAACAAAACCAGAGGGATACAAGGAAAACAAAACAATGGCATGGTCAGGCACAGGAAACACATACAAAACACAAAACCCATTCACAAATACAACCAACACAAGCAATTACACAATAAAAATATACGCTATAGACTACTACGGCAACACAAACGACACAGAAACCAAAAATTTCACAGTAACAGACATCTATCCCACAACAACAATCGAAACAGAATCCCTATACAACAGGGGCGAAAACGCCACCATAACCATCTACGTCTACGACGTAAACAACAACCAGGTCACTGGCTTCAACACAACACTCAACATAACCTACGAATCAAACACAACAACTCTCCTTGAAAACAACCAGACAGGCACCTGCAAATACTACATAAACACATCCGTCCTTGGCATCCACAACCTGTCCGCCAACATAACCAAAAACGGAAACACCGGATCAAACACAAGCACATTTAACGTAAGCAGCATGCTCAACATAATATTCATTGTTCCTGACGAAAACAACCTCCCAACACCAAATCCTTCTGAGATAATTCCTATAATATTCATTGAAGTAAAAGACATCAGAGGCAATAGCCTCCAAAAAACAGTAAATCTTACACTAACATGCTACAATAACACAATTGAAACAGTATCAAACATTACAATGTCAAAAAATTATTACGGCTTATACGAATATTCGGGAACACAGAAATGCTTCACAGCATCGGGCTATAGCAGAACATTTAACATAATATCAGAATCAGCAGATGATATGAACAACACAGGAACAAAAATAATATCTCTAACGACAAAAGCATACCCTTCGCAAAGCCCGCCAGACGGCCCAGGAGGAGGCACATCATCCGGCGGAGGCATCGTAGGAATCATCCAAAACGCAACAGAAGCAGTAAAAGAATACATCTATGGAAACCAGACAGACACAACAATAATCAGCGACTTCCGCTTCACCCTCAGCAAAAAAGAAATCAAAATAAAGCAGGGCGAAGACACAACCATCATAGCAACCATTGACAACATCGGCGATGTTGAACAAAAAATCACAGCAGCAATCACAAAACAATGCTGCAACATAACCATCACAGACACAGCATACACAATTGCCAGAAAAAACAAAAAAGACATACCTATCCACATACACAACAGCCTCACAACCCCACCCGGCCAATACCTGGCAACAATCACCATGGCATCCGAAAACATAACAAAAACAGAAACAGCCACAATCATAATCGAGGAAAACCCATTGATAGCCGACCTGAGAAACCTTGAAAACAAAATCAAAGAGCAGGAAAAAGACATAGAATCATACACAATAACAGGAATGGACACATCCGGCCTGGAAAAAACGCTTGAAGAGCTAAAAACCCACATCGCCAACGCAAAACAATACATAGAAAAGGATGACCTCAAAAACCTGAAAACCTCTATCAGCGAGGCAAAGAAAAAATCAGACCGCATCACACTGGAACTCCTCCGGCTAAAAACACTAAAATGGCTCTACGAAAACAAATACCTGATAGCAATCACAATAATCGCAATCATCATACTAACCTACCTCTCAATCTACTTCATAATACCCTACTATTACCTAAAAAAAGAACTCAAATCACTGGAAACAAAAGAACTCGAACTAAAAGACGCAGAAAAATCAGTCCAGAAACAATACTTTATGCGCCAGCTTGACGAAGCCACATTCAGCAAACTGATCTCAGAAAAACACAGCCTGCTCCTCGACACCCGCTCACAGGTAAAGCAGACCGAAGAAAAAATAACCCTCCTGACAAGAGGCAAACTAAACCTGAAAGAAGAGCAGCACAGCAAATACTTCATACTGAACAAGATAGCCCCGAAAAAACAAGCACCCCCTGAAAAAAAGCTCCAAATCGAAGATAAAATAAAATCCTTAAAAGAACAGGAATACAACATCACACAATCCATCAAAGAAGCAGAAAAGAACTACTACTCTCGCATCATCACCCAGGACGAGCTTGAGCAGATCACAACCAACAACCGCGCAAAACTAGAATCCATAAAAAAGCAGCGCTCCACACTCGAACAACTCCAGACAGCAGCGCCTGCAAAAGAATCCAAACCCAAAACAGGCATAATCTCAAAAATAAAGCAAAAATACACACAATACAAACACCAAAGACAAAAAGCCCGTGCCGAAAACAAAATGCGCGAACTAAAAAAACACGAAGACGCGCTCGAAAAAAGAGATATGGAAATAAAAGCAAAAGAAGAGCGAATCAAAAAAGAGATGGAAACACTAAAAAAAGAAACCCAGCCTACAGGTTCGGAGTAATCCACACCTCAAGCACAGCAGCAAACACCAGAATAAGCGCAGACACAAGATAAAGCATGCCCGCATCCTTTGCAATCTTAAAATCATGCTTGCCCCGGATCATCCCGATAGACAAGATCCCGCCGGCAATACCGGCAATAAAATAAGCAACAATTTCAGGCACACCATGCACTGAAATCGACAGCAGCGCATCCATATGCCCCTGCGCAAGCGAATACGAATACTTCGAAGAAAAATCCTTTGCAAGATCACTCACAAAAACCCCGATAACAGACGCATTCCACGAAAGAATAAATATCGCCCCGGTCCCGAAGAAAAAAGACATCAAAAAAGCAATAGTAGTAACCTTCAGATTATTCGAAAGAATAGTCCAGAACGTAGCAACCGTAGCAGTCGCAGAGCCGCTAAGCCTGATGCTTGCAATAGTGCTTGCCTGCTGGGAAAAAAGCGACGACGTATAACTCTCAGGCAAAACAGTATACCAGAAAGAAACACCGATCAGGACACCCAAAAAGAGATACGCATAAACCATAATCGTCTTCTCATAATGTGCAAAAAACCCGAGATCAATCCTGTCCGTCTCCTCATCAATCTCCTCATCATCGCGAAGAATCGCGGAAATCGTCGGAAACGCGGCAATAGTAATCAAAAAAAGAAAAATCACAGAAGACGATGAAGGAAAAATATAATAAGCAGCAAACAGGGACACAGTCGTAATCAAAAGGCCATAAAAAAACATCTCAATCGGCTTGGACTCAGCTTCCTTTGGATTAATCAAGAGCTCAAAAACCATCTAAATACCACCACAGAGATACTATCATATTATACACATCTCTTATATATAAATATGATTCCGGGCTCACCGCAAACTACAGCACCCCCGTCCAACAAATATATAAATTTAACGCAATAAGACAAGGTATGGCAAAAAACCGCAAATAGCACAAGGATAGCTTTTTGCAGATGCACAATCACCCTTTGGCAAAAATATGTGGTGATTCAGTACAAGGTGAAAAAAATGAGCGAAATCATACCCTTTCTTGAAAAAAACAAAGACATCATCGACAAAACAATAGAAAAATACATCCCAAGAAAGATAGACGCAGCATACCTGAAATGGCTCGCAGGGCCTGCCAGGTATAAATACGACACAGAATCTATCCAGAGATGCATCATTGACCCCACATGGAACCTTCTCGACCGCGGCGGCAAAAGATGGCGCCCAAGTTTCTTCATGCTAATTGCAGAATCACTAGGCAAAAACCCTGCCAACCTCACCGACTTCGCAATCATCCCTGAACTGATCCACAACGGGACACTCATAATCGACGACGTGGAAGACAGCTCAGACAAAAGAAGAAACAAGCCAACAACACACAACATCTACGGGACAGACGTCGCAATAAATGCAGGCAACG
>JAIWAJ010000044.1:0-9217 GCA_048634435.1 Methanosarcinales archaeon | reverse complement strand
ATCGGCGATCTCCTTGAGCTCGGCACTGGCGTCCCCCACGGCTACTCCGTATCTCGCTTCTTGGAGGAGTTCCATATCCACTTCGCTGTCCCCGATCGCGACGATCTCGGAGGACTCGACCCCCATCATCTCCGCCGCCACCCTGAGCCCCTCGTACTTCTCCTTAAACTCCCTGTATTTCTCAGAGCCAAGCGCCTTAAGCGGCACAATATAAACCGCCTTCTTCTTGAGATTAAGCACAGTATTGACAATAGCAAGCTCGGCAATAACAGTCTTCCCCGAAGCCGTAGGGCACGCAACAACCATATTTTTGCCAGAAAGCAGCCCTTGCGAAAGCGCCATCTTCTGCGGCGGGTTAAACCTGGTAATCCCGTCATCCCTCAAAACCGAAACAACCTTGGAAGAAATCCCCAACTTAACAACTTCCGAGACATCCATAAACTCATCATCATCATGCGCAAGACTCATAACACCCACTTCCGCGCATTAATTTAACTTCTTTTCTACTTTCTTTCAGATAAATTTAAGATCAAGATAAATAATCCTCCAAAAATCCACCCCATAAATATTAATACACCAAAACCAAAAAACATACTTATATGACAGCTTCATACATAGTCATAGAAGGCATGGACGGCTCAGGCAAAACAACGCAGGCAGAGCTTCTGATAATGTTCCTGAAAAAAAACGGCTTCAAAGTATGCCACAACATAGAACCCTCAGCCAGCCCCCTGGGAAAGCACATCCAGAAAATGATAAAATCAAAATCCTACCGCCCTGAGACAACCGCCCTCGCATTCGCCCTCGACCGCATGCTATCATACGACGAAGACATAAAATTCGCAAAAGAAAAATACGACTACATAATATCCGACCGCTCATACCTCTCATCACTCGCCTACCAGCCCCTTCAGGGCTGCCCCTACGACTGGGTAAAAGAGCTCAACCGCTACGTAGAAAAGCCCGACATCATATTCATCCTCGACATCCCCACAGAAGAATTCACAAAGCGCCGCGGCAGCACAAAAGTCATCTTCGAAAACGAGGACTTCCAGCGCAGGCTAAGGCGCTCATACCTTGCCCTCAAAGAAAAACTCCCCTTGGACATCATAATACTCGACGGCACAAAACCCAAATACGAACTCCACGAGCGCATCCGCGAACTCGCAGTAAAGCTATAAAACCAAAGAAAAAGAATTGAACTCACGGACCCGGCAGATTAACCCGGCAAATAATTCATCTTAAGTGGAATTAGCTCCACGAGCTTGGTATAATCACATGCCGGATCCGATTTTTTTTGATTTCATTATCTCATGAATGACTTTACATCACCCCTTGCGTGTATTACTTTGTATTACTTTATACTACCTCTATTGCTGCACTAGCATATATACTTATCTCACATCTGCCATTGATTTTATGCATTAAATATACAAAACAAAGAAAAAAAACGCATTTATAATTCAAAAATATAAAGAATATTACAACTAAATGCAACCACCATTAAATATTAACATCTCACATCCACCGGAAACCACGATTCATACATCTGCCTAACTAAAAGACGATACGCAATATAATTCAGAACCCCGCGCACCCCAAAAAAAAGACACATACCAACAAATAACCGTAAATCAGCAAAAGAAAGAGAATAATATACAAACCCGGGCACTCTTGACCAGCATCACATCACAAATGGAATAAGTTCCACGAACTTAGTACAATCGTCACCCGGGTCCTTTTACTTTTATTTCTGTTCTATATAGTGGGCATCACCTTCCTAGGGTATTACCTTATATTACACTATACTCTACAGCACAATTGGTTGTCCGCCTATATATACCTGCCTCCTACCTCAACCAACATTTTCGTATACATAATACATAATACACATAAAATCAAATTAAAAATTCAAAAATCACACAGATTCTATGCATATATACAACCACTGCAAAATGACAACCCAAAAACACCTCTGCTGTCACTCATTTCAAAGAACTGAAAATCATGTTCAGTTCATCAAAACAACACCCGAAAAGAAGGGAATAACCCAATACCGCACGAATAAAACCTACAAACCGAACATTTAAATACTATAAAACCAAAAATAAGGCTATGACTTCTACAGGCTCCACAACCCTAAAACAAATCCGGATCCACGGGCGCGGCGGCCAGGGCGCAGTAACCTCTGCAGAACTCCTCGCGATAGCTGCTTTCAAGGACGGCAAATACTCACAGTCTTTCCCATTCTTCGGCGTAGCAAGGCGCGGCGCACCAGTACTCGCATTCACCCGCATAGACAACCGCTTCATCCGCCTGAGGCAGCAGGTAAAAGACCCTGACTACGTACTCGTCCTCGACGCAACCCTCCTTGACGTCGTAAAAGTAGACCAGGGCATAAAAAAAGGCGGCATGATAATAATCAACTCATCAAAAACCCCGGAAGAGCTGGGACTCAAAGGAAACTACACAGTAAAAACCGAAGACATAACAAAAATCGCACTCGAAATAATAGGAAAGCCCTTCGTAAACACCCCCATGCTCGGCGCATTCTCAAAAGCAACAGGCGAAGTAACAATCAGCTCAATAGAATCAGCCATAAAAGAAAACATGCCCGAAAAGATAGCAGGCATAAACGTAAAAGCAGCAAAAGAAGTATACAACAACCTGAAATGATGATGCTCATGAAAAAAAAACACATCCCTGGCGGAATAATAACAGACGTAGGAAGCACCATAATAGAGAAAACAGGCACATGGCGCACCTTCAGGCCAGTAGTAGACATGAACAAATGCATCGGCTGCGGCATCTGCGAGCGCTTCTGCCCTGACGGCTGCATCGAGATCAAAAACAAGAAATGCATAATCGACTACGACTACTGCAAAGGGTGCCTCATCTGCATGAACGAATGCCCTGTAAAGGCAATAGAAAAAGAGATAGAAAAAAAGTGAGACCATGACAAAAACCGTAATGGAAGGAAGCCTTGCAACAGCAAAAGCAGCAGCACTCTGCGAACCCGACATGGTGGTCGCATACCCCATAACCCCCCAGACCCACATAGTCGAGAACCTCGGGAAACTGATAGCACAGGGCAAACTAAAATCAAAACACATTGAAGTGGACTCAGAATTCTCAGCACTATCCGCATGCGTCGGCGGCAGCGCAGCAGGCTCGCGCGTCTTCACAGCAACAGCCGCACAAGGCCTCGCCCTCATGAACGAAGTACTCTTCGCAGCATCCGGCATGCGATTGCCAATAGTCATGGTAGTCGCCAACCGCGCACTTTCAGCACCGATCAACATCTGGAACGACTGGCAGGACTCAATCAGCGCCCGCGACTCAGGCTGGATCCAGCTCTACTGCGAGACAGTCCAGGAAATTGTAGACACCATAATACAGGCATACAAAATCGCAGAAGACAAAAACATCCTCCTCCCGGTAATGGTCTGCATGGACGGCTTCTTCCTCACGCACGTCGTCGAAGTCCTCGACATGCCAAAAAGCGTATCAAAATACCTCAAAAAATACAAACCCCCCTACGCCATATTAGACCCAAAAAAACCACAGACACAGGGCCCCTTCGCATTCCCCAAACCTTACGCAGAACTAAGAAAAGACCTCTCGGATGCAATGGATGCATCAACAGCCACAATCAAAAAATGCCACGACGACTACGCAAAACTCTTCAACCGCTCATACGGCAACGGCCTCATAGAAGAATACAACACAAAAAACAAAAAAACAATCATAATCACAATGGGCTCACTTGCAGGCAACGTAAAGGAAGTAGTAGACAAAAGAGACGACACAGGCCTCCTGAGAATAAAATGCTTCCGCCCCTTCCCGAAAAAAGACATTATGAAAGCCCTCAAAGGCAAAGAGACAGTAATCATACTCGAAAAAAACATCTCACTTGGCACCTCATGCGGCGCCCTCTTTGACGAAATCCGGAGCATCCACTGCAACAGAAAAGACACCCCAAAAATACTTGACTACATCGTCGGCATCGGCGGCATGGACTGCCGCACAGACGACATAGAAAACATAATCAATGAATCAAAAAACAAAAAAGACGGCCATATAGAATGGCTCATGGAAAAATAAAAGTGGTACCACGGAAAAAGACTTAGACAACAGAAGATGATGAAATGAAGATGTATATAAAAATCCTAATTGGTTTGGTTTTGGTGATTCTCGCAGTAATGCTTATAAATTCCTATAATGCCTACAAACATACAATTGAAATGGCCGACCATGCCGAACAAGGACATGAACTATTAGAAAGAGAGATTGAATCTGTGCGTATTAATTTTGCAATAGAAAGTGTTTACAAAAAGAATGATAATCTTAATTTGATTGTAAAAAATAGCGGCCGCTCCGACATAAAAGGTCATGATTTGAAAGTCTTTATTGACGAAAAGCCACTAAGTGTAAGTTGCGATAAGGATTTAAGTACAGGAGATGTCTGTGAATTTGAATTGAAAGAGACACCATTTCCGGAAAAGGGAGATCGTGTAACAATTAAAGTAACGCATCCAGCTGGAAAGGAAGCGGAATATGTTTGCGCAGTAACGCGTGATGACCAAAAAGTATGTTAAAGTTGAGAATCATGAAAAAAGACGAACTACTGGCACCCGGCCACCGTACCTGCGCAGGATGCGGACCCGCAATAGCAATCCGCATGCTCCTAAGAGCCACAGGCAAAAACACAGTCATCTGCAACGCAACCGGCTGCATAGAAGTGACAACAACCCAGTACCCCACAACCTCATGGAAAATCCCCTGGATACACGTCCTCTTCGAAAACGCAGCATCCGTAGCATCCGGCATAAGAGAAGCACTTGACATGCAGGGAAAAAGCGACGTAAACGTCATAGCCCTCGGCGGCGACGGCGGCATGATGGACATCGGCTTCAGGGCAATATCCGGTCTCTGGGAGCGCGGCCACAACGTCCTTGTAATCACCTATGACAACGAATCCTACGCAAACACCGGCGTCCAGAGATCCGGCGGCACCCCGTGGCACGCATCAACCACCACAACCCCATCAGGCCCCGCATCAAAAGGAAAAGACCAGTGGAAAAAAGACGTACCAGCAATAGCAGCAGCTCACCACATCCCCTACGTTGCAACATGCTCAATCGCCCAGCCATTCGACTTCGAGAAAAAAGTAAAAAAAGCCCTCTCAATCAAAGGCCCGAAATACATCCACATTCACTGTCCATGCCCGATTGGCTGGCACTTCAGCGAATCCAAAACAATTGAGATAGCAAAACTTGCGCTCGACACCAAAATGTGGGCACTATACGAGATAGAAAACCACAAAAAAACATTAACATACAAACCCAAAGGCACCCCCGTAAAAGAATACCTAAAAGCGCAGGCACGATTCCGCCACCTCACAGACGAAGACATCGAAGAATACCAGAAGCGTATCGACGAAGTCTGGGCGCGCGACTTCGAATAAATTCCAGCACCTCTGCCCGAATCACACAAGACTTTTTTCTTTGTACAAATCTTCTAAGAACTTTAACTCTATGCCTCTGTTTACAAATTGTTAAAATATGATTATTCTAATCGTATTGAAACTTAAAAAAATAAGCATGGATTATGCTTAATATAAATCAGGACACTCAAATATGTGCATGCGATATTCCCAGATATATGTCCAGACTATAACCGGGCAAGATTCCGCTACCTCACAGACGAAGACATAGAAAAATACGGAACAACAAATCTTTTCCGCGTAAAACTACCGGGTTTCTGGAGAATGTTGTATATTGCATTTATAGGTGACTACATTTTTGTAGTCCCCTAATCCTTCTTCAGTGCCTTCCTCAGTGCCTTATATTCATTAATCATCAACTCTATCGTGGGTCGTAAATTCCTGTTATTCTCGTATTCATGCAAAGACTGGTAATATTCTTTCCTGTTTTTCAATTCAATATTTACCGGGGCCATATCATGCTTGAGCAGAATATTGTTTAACAGAAGCCGGCCAACCCTTCCATTGCCATCCTGGAACGGATGGATATTCTCGAACTGGTTATGGACAACAGCAGCAAGAACTATTGGTGGATAATTCTCTTTGTTCTTATTGTACCATCTTACGAGCTCTTCAAGAAGTCCTGTTATGCTTTCACAAGGAGCACCACGATGTATAATTTCCCCTGCAGCATCAACAACTGCAACTTCCACGCCCTTTGGCCTGAGACACCCCGCAAAGGATTTTGAGTTTCCAAAAACAATCTTATGAAGTTTCTTAATAAGTTTGAGTGATAAGTGCTCTTCAGTATCTCTTATATACTCCACCGCTTCTGAAACACCATAAGTCTCTGATATCTCATAATCAGGCTTGTCTGTGGGTACTTTATTTTTTTCCAGTATGTCAGCGACTTCAGATGCATCTATAATGGACCCTTCAATTGCATTTGTATTGTAAGTGAACAATTGCGTAAACTTAATCCAATCCTCCTCAGACAGATGAAATACATTTATATCTCCCTCTGCTTCCAGTCTCCTGAGTTCTTTAAGCTCCCCTCCGGATAAGACAGTGTGAAACGGATCATTTATGATCTTGCGTGCCCTGATTCGCTCTTTTATAATCTTTTCGCCGAACTTTCTCCTGTCTGATTGCTCCTTATCTGTCAGGTTTTCACCCAGATAGAACCGTATCTTTCTTATCTTGCTGCCCTCCCGAAATGAATGAGCAAGATAATATTTCTTCTTTTTACCTCTTCTCATGACCTCTATAAACATATCATCTATTGGATGACTACATTATTTAAGCATTTTGTAGTCATCCTCTGCACAATAGACCAATACATCGCGCCATCAAAAAGACAGCCCAATACCCCCAAGCTAGTAATACAGGAGAATAGCCACAGCCACACACAGCGAAGCCAGATTAACAACAAGCCCTTTCCAGAGTTTCGCCCGCTCATCAACTCTAAGCAGAAACATCGTAACAGTGATAGACAAAAACCCGCCGATATGCGCAAAATACGCAATCCCGTCATTCGCCGGAGCCCCAATTTCATCTGCTGGTCTATGCTCTCGCGGCTTTCGTTCTCAAGCACCTTCAGCAGCAAACTCAATTTCGTTACCTCCACCGCCTGCGGGTCAATATCAACGCCAAACATATTGTTCAAAAGAATCCGCTTCTTCTCCGCCGTGGTCAAATACCACTCGTTCTCGCGAACCTGAAAAACCGCCTCCTTATGCTTCTTCGGGTTGTTATTGGTGTACCAATCCAGATGATACCGCAGCAGATACGTGTACGCGCCAATAAGAAAACTTCCGGAGCCACATGCCGGGTCCAGAATTTTAATCTCCGCAATCTCCTCTGGTGTCTTCCCATCAACTAATTTACCCACCGTGTTCTTGACGATATAATCCACGATGTATTGCGGCGTGTAATACACACCACCCGCCTTCTTAACCTCCGGCTTCGTTTCCACCTTTGCCTGATGCCCTGCGGTCAGCCGGATGACCTTACCTAAAAACTGCTCGTACACATTACCTAAGATTTCAACACCCAAAACTGAAAATTCGTACGGTGATTTCGGATAATACAGACTCTGAACAATCGTTTTCAAGACCCTGTCATCAATTATCAACGTGGACGTTATCCTATCAGTATTAAAATCAAATATACCACTGTTGTATTTGGATTCAGCTAATTTGAAATGGTTCCGCAAGTGCGTGTAAACGTCACCAGATTCGGCTTTCGTTTGCAGCTGCCCATAGGGTTCGATTCCACGGTCTTCGCAAATCCGCAAGAAGATTATCCGGTCTATTATCTTTTGCACTGCATAGTTCAACTCGTAAATAGACACTTCGGGATTGCGAAGTGCGATGTTCTTCGCCAGCAGTTCTCGCCAGCTTTCTATCTCTTTTAAAAACTCGCTGTCCACTTCCGCAGTGCCCTTCTTGCCTTTGGTTGATTGTGCATATCTATCAAAGCTTCCTTTGAGCACCGCTTCTTTTGAAAAGACATCGTAGATTTCATCAAATCTATCGAGATATTTGTTAAAGGGAATATAATTGATTCTCGCTACGCCTGTTTTATCCGTTGGATTGGGCTTGATTCGGCAGTCGAAAACTGAGAACTCCTCGAAATCCGTTACGACAGACAACGGCAGTTTTGCACTCCACGCATACCGCCTCAGTTGGTATGACGGGCTTACATCCTCTTTTATGTTCACCGCAGGTTTCTTCGCTTCGACAAAGAACTTCCTTTGTCCTCCAATTCTGAAACTGTAATCCGGTGCTCTAGTTGAACGCCCTACTTTTATTGCATCCTCGTGAACAACCTCCTTGTATTGTTCCGCATAGCCTTCCTTATTGCTCACGTCCCAGCCCAGCGCTTCAAAGAACGGGTTAATGAATTCTTGTCTTACCTGCGTTTCGTTATATGTTGATTTTTTATAAACGTCAAGATTATACCTGAATCGCTCAACGCGTTCTTTAACCGTTTGTTTTGCCTGTTCTTTTGTGTAAGTCATTCCTTATATATCTCGCTTTTTACCCCTTCATTTTGTTTAAAGGTATCCACTATAATTAAAATTTTCGCACTGTCCCAAAAAGTGAAATTTACTTTATCGCGATACCTTTATATACCTTTATATACCTTTATATATGCCCCATGTCCTAAGTAAAAGATGTATAAAATTGTGGAAGAAGTTAAAAACACATCCAAAATTGGAAGGATATCCACATTGCAGTTATACTTAAGTTATACGCCATTAGGACAATAATTCTTAAGTGGAGGATAGGCACATGGATATAATCTCGAAAGAGAAAGCTCTCGCTCTCTTAGAAAAAACTAGGATGGAAAGATCAAAGATAATGAGTTATCCAAGAGACGTTTTTAAATGGGAAACTTGGGCAAGAAATGTCAATGTGCGAATAGAAGCTATCTTTGGCTCCGGTTCGAAACATATCGAGGAAATTGCGCCCCTAGTCGCAAATCTATTAAAGGCTCGTCAATATGAAAGAGAAGTTGCCTCGAAACCAATATTAGCAATACTTAAATCGTTCTATTCAGAAATTCAAGACCTATGGTCCGATGAGGGTAGTGAAAAAACGGTTGAGATTATAAGTAAAGGGGGTGAAGACGAAGAAATACCTGTAGGTCCACAGGGCAGGGATGTCTTTGTGGTTCATGGACATGACAAGGGACGTATGCAAGCCCTTGCTCGCTTTCTCGAACATT
>JAIWAJ010000043.1:0-9372 GCA_048634435.1 Methanosarcinales archaeon | reverse complement strand
AAAATAGATTACTATCAGGATATCTCCTGCGTTTAACGCAGGCACACCTGCGACAGGAATCAAGAGCGCTGCCATGATTGCAGATGCAAAAGCCACTATAGGCCATAGGTAAAATCCGTGCCCTGCGTTTTCAGGGGAAAGATTCTCTTTTCCAAAGAGCTTTATGGCATCGTAAAATGCCTGCAATATCGGAGGACCGATCCTGTTTTGCATTCGTGCGCAGATTTTCCGGAATATTCCTGAATACAAAAGCCCAAGAAAAACAGTGAAAATCACGCCCGGGTATATGATGAGTTCAGGGAGCATCCTTCATCCTCCTCAATCGCTGCCCGTCAAAAATCTCTTTTTTGTTTGTACCCTCTTTTATTACACCAACGCGCTCTGCGCACGAAAAGCACGGGTCAATTGATGCGACAATAACAGGCAGGTCTGCAAGCTCAGAGCCGATAAGCATGGGCTTTAGTGCAAGAAGGTTTGCGTATGTTGGGGGGCGTATCTTGACGCGCTCAGGCATTGTTGTGCCGTTTGAGCGCATATAATAGAACAGCTCCCCGCGCGGCGCTTCAGTGCGCATTATTGTTTCACCTGCAGGGACTGAGGGCGCAGCCACATTTTTTAGTGGCCCATCAGGCATCTTTTCAATGCACTGGCGAATTATGCTGAGTGATTCAAAAACTTCTTCAATTCTTACATCGAGCCGTGAATTTATGTCGCATCCGTGGCGCACAATAGGTTTCCATTTTACATCTGCATAAGCAGCATAATTTGTTGTCCGGACATCAAAATCAACGCTGCTTGCGCGCGCGAGCGGGCCTGCAACAGAGTATTTTTCAGCATCGCGCTTGTTAAGCACACCAACACTTTTGGTTCTTGCGCGAACTATGCTGTCTTTCAGAAAAACATCTTTGTAATATTTTGTCTTTTCCCATAGCGCGTCAATTCCCTGCAATGTTTCCTTTTGCATCTCTTTTGTTATGTCACGGCGAACCCCGCCAATTGTGTTCATTGCATAGTTTATCCTGTTGCCTGTTATTTTCTCAAGAAGCTCAAGAACAATTTCCCGGTCGCGCCATGAAATCTGGAATGCAGTATCAAGGCCTATTTCATAAGCCACAACACCAAGCCAAAGGTAATGCGAGTGCAGGCGCTCAAACTCGACAATAATGGTTCTTATGTATTTTGCCCGTTCAGGAACTGTAATTCCAAGCAGGGACTCAACACTCTCAGAATATGTCAGTGTGTGTATCCCTGAGCATATCCCGCAGATTCGCTCAGCAAGATATAAATTCTGTTGGTATGTCTTCTTTTGCATTAGGCCCTCGATACCACGGTGTATGTAGCCGAGGTGAACATCAACACCTGTTATCGTTTCCCCGTCAACTTTGACATCAAGATGTTCGGGCTCTATAAGAGAAGGATGCTGCGGGCCTACAGGAATTCTTGTACTCATGGTGATTTCCTCAATGGGTTTTTCGGGCTCTCTTTATCAAGAAGAATGTTTTTCGGGCTCTCGTTTCCAATGATTTTTACTCCAAGCATTTCCGAAAGTTCGCGCTCATAAAGCACAGCCCCGGGAAAGCTTTTCTTTATGGTTTTTATTTTCGCATCTTTGCGCGGGAGAATAATCTTTAGCGATATGCTTTCCTCTCCACTGACAAAATGATACAATACATCAATTTGCTTTCCGGTATCAACTCCGGATATTGTCGAAATTCTTTCAATGCCGTTGTGCGAAAGCTCAAGCAGTGCGCGCTCAAAAGATTTTAGCGGTGTGCTGAATATTCGAAAATCCTTTCCTTTTTTTGAGAGTTTGCCGAGTTTTGATGTGTCCATTATTTCACTTCTTAAAAGGATTGAAATAGGGGTGTGCAAAATACACACCCTTAAGATAATTCTCATTAAAAACCGAGTTATCTAAAAATCCACCAACTTTCATTTATCAAAAGTCCAATCATTGAAATTCCAATTAGATGTTTTTTTGTTTTTCATCACAAGCCTATTAGATTATATCCTTATTATAGCTTAACTTAGCCACTTCTGAGAAGACCGCATTTATGACGAAATGACCTAACTTAAGGGCATTATTCTGGGAATTAAATGAAAATGAAGGGAGTGAAAAAACGAAATAATTTTAGAACACAGCAGGAACTTAACAAAAAAGAAACACTTATAAATGTGTTTATACTAATTTCATTAGAAACTGAAATTTGTGAATTTAATGGAGCAAGATATATCAGAAATTGAGAGAGAGTTTATTGACAGGACTGGAAAAATCTCTAAACAGTGGAGTCTTGGAGAACCTGCTGGCAGAGTGTGGGCGGCACTTTTGTTTGCAGAAGCTTCCCTCTCCCAAAAAGATATAGCAATGAAAACAGGGTACAGTTTAAGCCTGGTAAGCCCTAGCCTGAAAATTCTTGAGTCATTAAATTTAATAAGGTCTGGTAGAGGAGATAGCAGAGAAAAACTATACGAATTAGAGGTATCCTTTATTGAAGCATTTAACATAATAATTAAAAGACAATTAGAACACGATATTAAACCCCTTATCAAGCATTTAGAGGGGATGAAGGGAAAAAACAAAAATCCAAAATTGTTAAAATTAACTGCGGAATATAAACAACTTGAGATGTATCTTGGCTGGTTTGGAAAAATGATAACCATGAAAAAAGTTACAGGTGAAAAAATAAAGAATTTATTGGGATGATTTTTTTTGAATTCTAATTTCACAAAAAACTGAAATAAGTTAAAATGAATGATTAAATTGTTTTGAGCAAAGACAATTATTAATGGGGTGGATCTAATGACGAAATATAAGATAACGCTGTTTGCAATCATAGCAATGCTATTGATGACAACGAGCGTAAGTGCTAGCATGTTTTATGACACAGGCACTCCCGTAATTAGCGCTGTTGCCGAGAGCATAACTCCCTACCCTGTAGAGCCCGGCCTTGACTTTACAGTACAGTTAAGGGTTTACAACGACGGTGGAGAAAAAGCAGAAAATGTTAGCATTGATTTTCTGAAAAACGATGCATTTTTTCTTACAGGAAAAGATGATGATTTTAATAAACCTTTCAGCCTTTGTTCCGTCTGTTCAAAAGACAATATATACTATTTCACTGTTTTGCCGGATGTAAAATCAGGAGAATATCCCCTTATTTTCAAAATCAAAGAAGGAAATGTCATTCATGAAGAAAAAGTGTTTGTAAGAGTTATCGGAGAGCCAGACATTATTTTCGATGCAGTTTTGTTAAATGACACTGTTGCTCCTGATGAATCATTTGATGTTGAATTAACTATTAAAAATGTTGGAACCGGAATTGCGAGGAACGTAAAAATAGTGCCGCAGACCCAAGGATTTGTTATGGAAAATGCAAATCTGGTTTTTATCAATGAGATAAAACCTGAGACCACAATTAAAGAAAAAGTTCATTTTATGGTTTCAGATTCTAATTATCCCGGTCCCCAGAAACTTGTATTTGGTATAACTTACAAAGATGAGAAGTCAAATTCATATTCACTGGAACAATCTCTTGGAGTAAAATTACTGAATAAAGTCAAACTTGACATAGCGGCTGTTACGGTTGATCCGCAGCTTCTAATGGAAGGAAAACGGGCTATTGTTACTGTTAGGGTTGAAAATCTTGGTGAGGGCAAAGCAGAGAATGTCCAGGTCTTCCTGCAAAATGACGGGTTTGGAGGCCAAAACAAGGCTTATATAGGAAAACTTGACGAAGATGAGGACGCTCCTGCAGTTTTTGCCTTAATTCCTTCAAAACCAGGCAAGCATGATTTTACCGTGAAAGTTACTTATGAAGATGATGAAGGCAAACACGAACTAATAGATACTCTTGAATTATTGGTTCTGGAAAAAAATAAATTCTGGACAGAGATTTTGATTGCCATCGGAGTGATTATCGTTGGTTTTACTGGCTTTGTGTTTTTTAAGAAAAAGGATAAAAAATAGGATTTTAGTATGCTTGAATTTAAAAAAATAATTGAAGGCCTGGATGTCGCTTTTTTTCTGGCGATAAAGAACCTCTTTTTCAAAAAGAAAATGCTGATAATGATAATAGTTATCATTGGCTTGGGTTTTTTAAGCATGGTATTTTCAGCAAGCATCATTACAGGATTAAAATTTCAAATTGAAGATAAAGCTATTGGTGTGATAACAGGCAATATCTTGATTGAACCTGATGTGGATAAGGATTTTATTCTTAATGTTGATGAAATCAATAAAAAAGCATTAGCCATCCCGGGCGTTGTCGGAGTCAGCCCCCATATAAACAGAGGCATTACGCTAATAGATAAATATGGCACTAAAGCCCCTTCTCAGCTAAGAATTATTGATCCTGAAAAAGAGGCAAGAGTCTCGTATATAGATGATAATGTTATCAGCGGCAGATATTTGTCTCAAAAAACAGTTGGAGAAATTCTTATTGGTTCTGATTTAACTAAAAAATATCGTATGCAGGAAGCGTTACCAGCAGTTGATATTGATGCCGGCGATATGATTACAGTTATGTTTGATAATGGAGTGACAAAAGAACTCAAAGTCCGGGGGGTTTACGGTCTCGATTTTTCTGCTACCGATATCTATACTTATATCACTAAAGAAGAAGCAAAGCAGGTTTTCGATGCCACTGATGAAGATTTGAATGTGGCTACTGAGATTATGATCAAAACTAAAGAAAGAGGCATTGAGGATGATGTTATCTATGAACTCAAGCGATTTGGAATTGGCGGAAGAATTTGGTCTTGGCAGGAAAAACTTGGTATTCTGAATCAGTTTACTGACAGCCTGCTGATTGTAAGCAAAATAACTGCGTTAATTGGTACGATTATAGCTTTTGCCACCATTTATATTATGATTTACATCAATGTTTTGCATAAAAGAACGCAAATCGGTGTTATGAAAGCAATGGGCATAAACAAAGAGACCATCCTTACATCTTATGTCATTCAATCATTCTTTTATGGAATTCTTGGCGGCATTTTCGGGTTTTTTCTTACTAAGTCTATGATAGCATATTTTACGATCAATCCTATTATGATGCCTATTGGAGCCGTATATCCTATCATCAATCCAAGTGATTATGTACTTTCATTTTTTATCTTGTTGATTTCATCTGTATTTGCAGGATATTTCCCTGCGCAAGGAGTGATAAAAGAAAATATTTTAGATGCAATATTTAAGGGATAGCTTATGACGAAAAAAACAATCAACAAAAAAACCATAATAGATGTCCAGAATATATCCAAACAGTATGTTCTGGGTTCCATGGTGACTAAGGCGTTAAAAGGAATAAGCTTCAGAATCTATAAAGGAGAATTCGTTGGCATAATGGGTCCCTCGGGTTCGGGAAAAAGCACAACCCTGCATCAATTGGGTTTGCTTGACATTCCTACTTCCGGCAAAATATTTATCAATGGAGTAGAGGTTACAACCTTGTCTGACATTGAAAGATCTTATTTTAGGCTGAATAAATTAGGGTATGTGTTTCAGCAATATAGAAATATACCAGAACTTACAGCATTAGAGAATGTATATCTGCCTTTGCGAATGATGGGCAAGCCCAGATATTATTATGTTAATGAAGCAAAGACATTGCTTGAAAAAGTAGGATTAAAAGATAGGATGCGCCATCATCCTTTTGAATTATCCGGCGGCGAACAGCAAAGAGTTGCCCTGGCAAGGGCATTGGCGCACAAACCGGATATTTTATTTGCTGATGAGCCTACAGCAAATCTTGACACAGAAGCAGGTGATGTTATATTAAAGCTTCTAAAGCATTTTAATGAAGATTATGGGCAGACAATTGTGATGGTAAGCCATGACCCTGAACAGATGAAATATTTTGACAGGATAATAAGGATAAAAGACGGACTGCTTGAAAAATAGTGTCCTAAATATACTTAATGTGATGATATATGAAAATAAAAAAAATGACAGATAAGACAAAATCATTGTGCCCGGAATGCCTCAAAACAATTGATGCGGTGGTGGAAGAAAAAGACAATAAAATTTTTATCAAAAAAACCTGCAAAGAGCATGGTGATTTTGAAGACCTGTACTATGGAGATGCAAAGATGTTTGAAAGATTTCTGAAAGATAAATACGACAACACAGGCCTGGAAAATCCAAACACGCTATCTGCAAATAACTGCCCTCATGACTGCGGCTTATGCAATAATCACAAAAGTCCTACTGTCCTTGGAATCATTGACGTGACAAACAGATGCAACCAGAGATGTCCTGTGTGCTTTGCCAATGCAGAGGCTTGCGGCTATGTTTATGAACCCTCTTTAGACCAGTTAAGGAAAATGCTGCATAATTTAATAAATGAAAAACCTGTCGGGTGCAAAGCAGTCATGTTTTCCGGTGGGGAACCGACGATGCGTGAGGATTTACCTCACATAATCAGGATGGCAAAACAAATGGGCTTTTTACATATTCTCATTGCCACAAACGGGATAAATATCTCAAAAGATATAAACTATATTGGTACATTGAAAGATGCCGGCTTAGATACGGTATATCTCCAGTTTGACGGGGTCACAGAAGAGCCATACCATACTATACGCGGTTTCAATGCGCTTCCGATAAAATTGAAAGTCATTGAAAATTGCAGGCAGATGGATTTTAAGCAAATTGTTCTGGTCCCGACATTGATTGGAGGCATCAATGACAAGGAGTCAGGAGATATAGTGAAATTTGCTGTAAAAAATTCTGATGTTGTCAGCGGGGTAAATTTCCAGCCATTGTCCTTTGCAGGAAGAGTTGATCATGAAGATCGCAAAAAAATGAGAATCACCCAGCCCGATCTGATGCGTTTGCTTGAAGAGCAGACAGAAGGACAGATAGGATCGGATGATTTTTATTCCATACCTTCTGTAGTTCCATTGAGTTTGTTTTTAGAAAGGCTGCAAAACAAACCTGTGGCTAAAATGTCATGTCATCCTGCCTGCGGTTCTGCAACATTCATTTACGCAGAAGACGGAAAAATAATTCCGATAACAAAATTTGTTGATGTTGATGGCTTTTTTAATCTGATAAGGCAGATAGATGAGGATGAAGAAAAAAATCACAGAATCTGGAAAGTAAAGGCAATGAGTAAAATTATAAAAGAAATTCCAGGATTGGTTGATAAGGCAAAAATGCCAGAATCAATAAATATAGCTAAACTTGCTATTAATTTTTTGAAAGGAGATGCAAAAGCACTGGGAATATTTACCGAAAAATCAATACTGGTTGGCGCCATGCATTTCATGGACGGTTATAATTTTGACTGCCAGAGAGTTCAGAGATGCATTGTTCATTATTCCACACCAGATGACAGGATAATCCCTTTTTGCTCATATAATTCTATTCACAGGCCGATTGTAGAAAAAAAATTCAGTAAACCACTGAATATTGAATTACGAAACCAAAAATTACAGAAAAAAATAGCTGTATCTTAAGTTCACTGGATGTGATAAAATATGGAAATAAAAAAAATGACTGATGACATCTTTGATACTCTAAATAAGTATGTCCAGACATTATCACGTATCGAAAAAAAGCACTTTAAAGAAAAAATCGAACAAATTAATTCAAAATATAACTCTCTAATTGAACTTAAAAAAACAAAAAATTCCGCGCAGGAAATTGACCATATGTTTTTTTGTTTTGAAGATTTGCCTCCTACCGGAAAAGAATACTGGTTTATGAAATTCGTATCAACAGAGCCAAAAGACAAAAGACAGCTTCTTGTGATGTTTGGAGATGGTTCCGGGACCATAAAAATTAATCAAAAAAAGATAGGATGCAAAAAATATAAAGGAAAAAGAAATGGATATCTAACTGTCTGGTCTTACGATGATAAAAAAGATTTGATATTAGATGGTGAAAGTTTGATATCAATGAATCATGATAATATCATGGTTTCTGATAAACAAGGTGAGATTAGTTACAAAGGGACGTTTCCTAATTATTCTATTAATGTTTCTAAAGAAAACAAAGAAATTGCTAATCTTAAAATAACAAAACCAGAACACAATTCAGAGTCTTTTGAGTTTGGTAGTACCTTTAAATCATTTGCCGGCTTTGCCTTAATAAACCTGTATTTTAATTTTGTAGGGAGATTAAATGGAAAAGAATTTACCGGGAAATGCTATGTTCAGAAAGTTGTTGTAGTTGGTCCATTTGTTCCATGGTACTGGGGAAGAATTGTATTTTCAAACGGTTCTATTATATCTTACTATGAGCCAAGAATAGAGCTATCCATATTCAATCACAAATTGTCATCAGTGCTTACATTTTACGATAATACAAAAAATAAAAAATATATTTTCAAAGATTTAACTATAAAGAAATTCGGGAAAAATAATCCCCGATGGATAATTACGGCAAATAAAGGGAAAGTTTTCATTTCTTTAAAGCCTTATTCTTTTCATAAATTTACTTTTGAAAAAATCGGTTTTTTTACTTATAGTGAATACTTATGCGAGGTTACGGATATATTTATAGAAGGTTCTGATATTGACACAAGTATATTAGGTTCCGGGTTTGGCTTAATTGAGGATGCAAAAGGTTATGTTTTGTGAATAACTTTATCATATCTTTTGCAATCTCTTAGCAGTCAAATGCTATAAAGCCAGTTCCTTTCTTATCATCTCTATCTCTTCTTCAGTCACGGCTGAAAGGATGCCTTTTGTATATATTTTTCTAAGAAATATATATTTTATATATAGAATATATACCCTTCTGCTCGTTCTTACTTATCTTATGTCTTACATGACAGGAGGTTATCGGGATGGATGGTTTCAATATTGAGGATTCGAGATATGACAGGGATGTTTTACAGGCGCTTCTTTATTATTCCACGGCTGAGGATGATTTTATGCTGCCGACCATTGAAGAGTTTATCCTGAGCGAGGTCGTGAACGGGACACTGGAATATCTTGGCAGGGATTCCGGGAAAGTGAAGTACCAGGACTTTAAGGGTGGCAGGGATTCTTTTGAAAAAGCTGCATGGGATTATTTTGAGGAAGAGTCTGCATTATCCGATAAGAAGATTGATCCTGATGTGATGGCGTCAATCAGCAGGATGGCAGGCTATCATATTGTATATCCTGACGGTCCTGACGGTCCGTATCCTAAAGCGGGCCTTTATTCGACCTTTAAGTCTGTCCTGTTTTCCGGAATGTGCATGAGCTCAACTTTTTCATTGCTGCAGGGAGATATATATCATGTTAAAAAAGAGGTTATTCCTTCTTTATCCGAGGCTGCGAGGGCTGATGTTGAGGCTATCGGGAAGATTATGCGCAGGCATATAAATGAGGATCTGGTATATATCGGGGAGACATATATGTGGTGATTGCGGCGGTTAT
>JAIWAJ010000042.1:0-9417 GCA_048634435.1 Methanosarcinales archaeon | reverse complement strand
TATGATATTCTATAAGAGGCCGGGCGCTGAAGAGATAAAAAACATTGAGGAAAATATCAGCCAATACTCTTCAAAACCGGTCCTTGTTGCAAAGCCGGATGTCATGAACTCGCTTGTGCCTCTTGTGCTCGGCAGCATAATAATATTTCCGTTTATTGCGCTTCTTCCGCTCACAATCCCCCTGACAATCTGGAGTGTAAGGGTGACATCATACATAATCCAGCCCTACAGAGTGCTTAAAAAATCAGGGATTTTATACAAAAAGCAGAAGTCCATTGTATTTAGCAAGATAGACCACATAAACTTCAAGGAGGGCTTTCTGAACAAGATGTTCCGCAACGGCACAGTCACCATCAACACTGTCGGGAGCAGCAAGTCAGAAATGAATGTGGCAAACACCCCGAACTCCCGGGAGTTCTATGATGCGCTGAAAAAGCATTACTAAACCATGCACTACACATTATCTATCTTTTGCACTGCATCAGCGCATCCTGTGCCGCATTTATTAAAGGATATATTGTTGGAGCTGCTGTAAGTTTTGGGTGCGATGCAATCTGCAGGGTTTCAAATTCTGTCAATAAAGTGTTTTTTTGAATAGCTAATGCCATAACATTGGCAATTTCTCCTGCTGAAACACCTCCTGCGGCCTGGCCTCCTAAAAAAATCCCTGATTGTTCTGAAAAAATCAATTTAACTTTGAGTTTGTGCGCTCCCGGCATCGCGTCAGGATGTTTATCAACGCACTCTGCGTTTCCAACAATAATTTTAAATCCTTCTTCCAATGCATTTTTTTCTGTCAGCCCTACTGCACCTAAAACCAAGTCCCCTACCTGTGTTGAATATACAGCAATAGTGCCTCTATTCTCTCTTATCGGCTTTAGTTCGAATAAATTCGCTCCCGCAATTCTTGCCTCAACAGTCGCAGTAGACGCAAGCATGACATTTGTCTCATTTCTTGTGAAAAAGTCTTTTTTTCCGGCACAATCACCTACCGCAAATATATCTTCTTCAGACGTTCTCATGTATTCATCAACCAGAATGCCTCTGCTTCTGCCTATATCCAGGCCCGCCCCCTTTGCCAGAGAGGAATTAGGAGTTGCTCCAATACCGAGAATAACAACATCTGCAGGAATTGTTTTGTTGCCAGAAAGAGTAACAGATTCCACTCGCGCACCACCATTAAATCTCTCAGCTTTCATATTGACAAGTATATTAATGCCTGCATCAATAAGCTTCTCTTTTGCCAGCCCGGAAAATTCTTTGTCAAAAGAATTCAGCAGAATTTCCGGCAGCATCTCTACAACAGATACATTCACTCCCTTAAGTTTTGAAAACTCATCTGCGAATTCAACACCAATAAAGCCTCCTCCGATTATGGCAATATTTTTGGCTTCGCAGATATCCTGCTTAAGATTTTTTAAGTGGTTCAACTCCTTGTAGATAGCACATATCCCTTTTTTTTCAATTCCTTCTATAGGAGGTATAATCGGATTTGAACCTGTAGCAAGAACAAGCTTTTCGTACTCAAACAACTCACGGGTTTTGGTTTGTATTTGCTTGCTTTTTGTGTTTATTTCAATGACTTCCTCTACTTTCCATTCTATATTGTTTTTTTCCAATGGAGCATTTCCAAAGGCATTATCTTCAGGTTTTTTCAATGTAGTAAACATATACGGGATTCCACAGGGGATTACCCCTGCGCTCACACTTTTTATCAGCAAAATCTTTTTATCCGGGTAATATTTCTTTGCAGTAACAGCAGTGATAACACCTGCAGGTCCGCCGCCAATTACAATCACATCATATCTCATTTTATCATCTCTTCATCAACATCCGCTTTCTTAATCGCGCGTTTTATCCTTTCCGTTTCTTTACCGGCAACTCCGCCCTGAAAGGCGGAGTTTCAACGGTTGTAAATGAATTCAGATGCACTTGGCTGTTAATATTTTAATGGGTTATTCACGTATATATATCCCCTGAACCCCTATGCGACCCTGAAGTCATTGTCGCCCCAACATCATATCACATTGGTTGTTATATAAGTCAATAGAACTAATCGTAACGTGGATACTATGAAAATAGCAATAATAGGCACAGGCCGCGTAGGCAGCACTACTGCTTTTTGCCTTGTAGATAATGCAAAAATAACTGAATTGCTGTTAATCAACAGAAACCCAAAGAGCGCAGAAGGATTGAAAGCAGATCTTGTTGCAACATATCCAGAACATGGCGATAAAATAAAAGTTGGCAACTTCCCTGATGCAAACGACGCAGACATCATACTAATCACTTGCGGCTCATTCGGCGCCCCGGCAGGAAGCAGCTTGTGGGATATAAGTAAACCGATAATTAACGGCATCTTCTCAAAAATACATCCAAAAAAAGATTCGAAAATTGTCGTAATAACCACTCCTTGCGACAGGGTTGCACGCCTTATATGGAAGCTTTCCGGGTTGGATCCAAAAAATATTATTGGCTTTGGCGGCCAGCTTGATGTCAACCGCCTGAAATACATGATATTTTCGGAAACGAAAACTTTTTCGAAAAAAATTGATGTAAACTTCATAGGAGAACACGGCAAGCGAGGCATCCCTGTTTTTAGGGAAGATGTGCCTGACAGAAAAAAAATTATAGAGCACGCAAGAAACTATTTTAGGATTTACCTTGCAGAATACAAGGCATCAACATACGGGACTGCAAGAGAGCTGGCAAAGTTGGCTGAAGCGCTGATGTCTGAAGAAACAGCTGTTCTGACGGTTTCGCATCATAACACAAGCCAGGGGCTTTTTGTCACATGGCCTTGCTCAATCAATAAAGACGGCGTCAAAAAACCCCTTGATTTGGAATTGAATGATGCTGAAAAAACTGAGTTTGACAATCTGATGAAAACCAGAAAAAACGAAGAATCTATTTAGTACAAAAATAATCCTTAAATTGCAGATTTACATGGCAGTTGTATCTATGCTCATTCCAGATACCCTAACTTTTTAGAAGCGATAATAAACATGGAATGAGACCAGCAAAGAGGAGAAACAGCTATCTGGATTTTATTGTCAAAAATCTGTTCAGGAATGAATTTTTCATTTTTTATATCTCCAAGAACCTTGTCGTAATATTCCAATGCTTTCTTCCTATTATTTCGTTCCATCCAACAAATGCTCATCCAAAAATTCAGAAGGGGCCAATAGCCCGCACCTTTTTTGCGATGAATGGTTTTTTGAAACATCCATCCATCATATACATCATTTTCATATCTGTAAATGCCTGAATTTTTAGCAAGCCTTTTTTCAATAAGGCTCATTGTTTTTTTCATAATTTCCTGGTTTGCATTTACTATTCTCGAAGGCCATACCAGGCCCAACAATGAAGCATCAAGTTGTTTATCATCTAGCTTTCCAAAAGAACGATAAAAATAATCTTTAAAATTGTTCAATAAAGCCATTCTCATTTCATCTGAAGTTTTGGACCACTTTTTGTTTGGAATCAACTCATTTGCGTAGGACAGCCCTCTGAAGCAAATAGCCAGAGAATAAGTAAAATTATCTTTCAGATCCGGAAAACAAAGCCGCTCTTCCCACAAATCCTGAGTTATCAAGTTAAAATGAGTTTTGTCCCATATTCTGCATAAGCCGTCTGCTGATTTTTTGATAAGTTTTTCAAATTTCATGCATTTCTTTTTGTCGTGTTTATAATAATTAAATATCGCCATCAAAACGCATGCTGTCTGGTCGGGTTGAAACTGAAAACATGCTTTCCTGCCGTCAGCATAATAATACTGATAAAACAAGCCTGTTTTTTCCCAACCTTCTGCTTTAGTGCACCATTCAAAAAATTTTTCGTGGATATCTAATCCAAGCATATTTGCTGCAACGCAGGCATATGAAGCATCCCTGGGCCAAACAAAGTTGTAGTTTTTTGCTTCTTTGTGGGAATGCAATTTAGCGGAATTTGAAGCAACAATTGCCCCGTTTGGCAGGGAGCAGCCTGCTATAACTTCTCTGCTTGTCTCCAGTAATTTCAATATTTGTTTAGTCATAACTATGAATTGTAGTTTCTCGTTTAAAAAGCTTTGAACAACTGCTTATTTCATTATAATCTATGTATCTCTTCAGCATATTACTCATTCATAGAATCCATTATCTCCCGCATACCTTTTGTCGAGGGCCTTTTTGTCACATAGTTTGCAAGTTTTTTTAGTTTTCTGGTTGCATTAAAGAGGGCTATCTTAATGCCGGGGTTCATGAACATGCTCTGGCTGTTTTCTCTATTGCCGATTATTATGGTTTTGTCCATGTCTATGTTTAAGTATCTCATTGCAATTCTTAACCCCACACCTTTGTCAACATCTAAGGGAAGAATCATCATTTCATTGGCATTTTTGGCGAAACTTACATTTTCAGTTAGTTTACCTAGTTTTTCTTTTATGAACTGCTTGTCTGCGGCTCTTACGCTTGCCATTACTTTGCCTGTCTTTGCGCCCGGAAGCCCGAGGTTTTTTATTATTTTTTTTGCTTTTGTCATGTAATATGTGTTGATTGTAATTGTTTTTTTTGTTGAAGGAAAATATATGACTGCACCATTTTCTGCTACTATGCAGCGCCATTCTGTGAATTTTTTGCACATTTTTTTTACATAATGAATGTCTCTTCCTGTTGTAAGTATTAAATCAGTGTTGAGTTTTTTCATATTTCTCAACAGGTCCCAATCAATGTCTGTTTCGTTAAATTCATCACAAGGCAGTTTATCTGTGATTGTCCGCTCATAATCTGTTATTATTGCCCTAATGTCTGTGATGTCAATGTGTTCTATGCGGTGCAACTCGTCTTTTTCTTTTTTTACTTTGTTGTATAGAATAAGGTGTTTTTCTATGCCTCTTTCGATTTTGAAATTGTTTTCAACCATTTCCAATGATTCTTTGGACATTTTCTTTTGCAGTTTGCTGTCTTTTAGGATTTTTATTATTTGTTTTGATGTTGCATTAATATCTTCGACATCAACCAAATAACCGTTTATGTTGTCTTTTATCTGTATAGGGATTCCGCCTGTCCTTGTGCCGACAACAGGTTTTCCGCATGCCATAGCTTCTGTTATTGAAAGGCCAAAACCCTCGTTTTTTGAGCAGAGAGCCACAATGTTTGACGTATTATAAAGCTCAAGAAGGCTCTGGTTGTCTATGTCTCCTGTGAATATTATATCATTTTCAAGCCTGAGTTTTTTTATCAGTTGCAGTGTTTGTTTTATACATTCTTTTTGATCCGGGATTTTGTCGCTCATTGACTTGTCGCTGACAAAAACAAGTTTTGTATTCCGTATTTGTTCTTTTATTTTTGGGAAGGCACGGATTAGTTGATCATGGCTGGATTTATAGTCCATTCTTTGGACGCATAGTATTATTTTCGAGTTTTTCGGTATTTTGTATCTGGATTTTACTGCACTTTTGTCTACGTCCAGAACCCGGAAAAAGTTCGTGTCTGTTATTGGATAGATCAATTCTGCTTTTTCTTTTTGAAGCCCGGCCTTTACGGCAGCATCAATATAGTCCTGGGATAAGAAAGTCACTTTATCATATTCATTGAGATGTTTTACCAGAAATTCACTTAATTTTTTTGACATGTCTGGAATGAAGGGAATGTGCCATGTGATTATGAGAGGTGTTCCGCGAGGCACATATTTATATGTGAATAAGAGCTGGAAGTCGTGGATGTGCACTATATTGGCAGGAGTGTGTTTAAGAAGATTCTCTAGTTCTTTACCAAAGTATTCGTTTACTTTATTGAATTCTTCATAGCCATCCACCTGATAATATGGCTTGATGAATGTCTTGGCATTGCAGTGGCATTCCCGGTATATTGCTTCTTTAAATTTGCTGAATCCAACTATGATTTCCTGTTCTATAGGTTCTTTAGGAACCCTGTGTATTTCAATGCCTTTTATTTCATCTGCATTCGGCTCTCCTACATGCCTTAGATGAACTCCGACAACTTCATTGCCTTTTTTCACCATCTCTTTTTCAAGATTTATAAGATGAGTAGAAACGCCACATATGTACGGGTAAAAAGACTGGCTTGCATAATATATTTTCATCTGTTTTTTTCACCACACAGTACATCATATATTCATAGCATTATAAAGCTCAATAAAAAACTAATAAAGACCCAAAACCAATAAAACACATGCCGAAAAAAGCAGTGCGCAAGAAATCCCCTGAAATCCGCAGGCTTTACCGCTCGGGCAAAGACAAGATTCTTGGCGGAGTATGCGGGGGAATTGCAGAGTACCTGAGTGTTGATCCCGTCCTGATCCGCCTTATCTGGGCAGGTGCAATCCTTATCGGCGGAAGCGGGCTTTTGCTGTACCTGATTGCGTGGATAATAATCCCGCCAAACCCCGAACACAAGTAGAAATAATTAAGGCTCATGCCTTTTGGCTTCTTATCGGGGCTTTGTTAATCAGGCACACATCACCTACATTTGCGCCATACATCTTTGAAAAATTCCCCATATTGACTGCAACTTCTATCCTGCCATAAGAATCCTTTAGTATTAAAGGCGTGCTCTCAGGAACGTCGCCGAATGTCTCCACAAAAGGGAGCTTTACCCTTTTGCCCCAGATATTGAAAACCACAGCCTGGCGTTTCTTTACACCGAATTTATCCCACATTGATTGCAGGATGTTGAGATTCAGGGAGCCATATTTGTTGACATGAATGACTTTTGCTTCAATAGAGTCCCCTTTCATACATGCCTCTTCATAAGGGGGCTTGACAAGGTCTTCGAACCTCAATTTTTTTCCGAATTTTTCAATTGCAATCCCTTTTGAAAGATACGCAGCAGCAGGGCAAAAAACGCTTTTGCCATGGAATATCGGCGAGACTGGCTGGCGCATGTATTTGGGATTGGTGATTTCAACAACTTTTTTGCAGCCGCCAAGAAGGTTTGCTGCTGAGTTTAAAACACCATTGTCCGGCCCGATTAAATAATCGCCTCTTTTTGCCTTTATGATGATGGCCCTTCTTTTTGTGCCGACACCCGGGTCGACAACGCAGACATGATACCCTACAGGCAGGGATTTCACAGTCTCCATTGTCCTTGAAGCAGCAGTGGTGTTGAAGTCCGGAAGCCCGTGCATAAGGTGGATTACATAAGCATTAGGGGAAATGTCTATGATGGCGCCCTCCATGATGCCAATGCCCTGGCTCTGGACACCGAAATCGCTTGTTAATGAGATGATTGGCTTTTTCATACACTTATTTTGAGAGTCCCGGCATATATAGATTATTTTGTCATCCGGAATGTTTGCTGCTCTTGTACATCTTTCATTCCACGGCGTCCATAAAATCGCGACCAAAACACTTATATAAGCGCACCCTAAACTCTTACGCAGTCATAGAATGAGTCCTTTTGGTTCTTATTTTCTGACCATAATTAGATGGGAGTTGATATAATGCCAGTGAAAAAAGGAGATAAAGTAAAAGTTGATTATACAGGGACATTTGACGACGGGACTGTCTTTGACAGCTCTGAAAAGCACGGAAATCCACTTGAGTTCGAGGTCGGTGCCGGAAAAGTCATAAAAGGGTTCGATAATGCCCTGGAAGGAATGGAATCTGGTGAAGAAAAAGATGTTAAGCTTCAGCCAGCGGACGCTTACGGTGATCACGACCCGCAGATGTTCAAGAAGGTGCCAAAAGGCCAGCTTCCTAAAGAGCAGGAAGTTAAGGTCGGGATGATGCTCGGTGTGACTCTTCCAAACGGCGCGCAGATACCTGCAAAGATAACGGAAATAGATGATGAGTCAGCAACCCTTGACCTGAACCACCCGATGGCAGGAAAAGTTCTGAATTTCAAGCTCAAGTTAGTTGAAATTTTGCCTGCTTGATCATAAAACCTCGGGAAAACCCCGCCTACACGCACCCAGCAAAGTGAATGCCGTAATTCCGATTATCCAAAGAATGATTTCTACAAGAATAATAATCGCCTTAAATCACTGCGCCTTCCAGCGCACTCCCACAGGTACATCCCCTTTTCGCCGGAATCTTCTGTATTGCTTCTGCGAGAATCTTTTTGACTTTCTCCTCGTTCTGCTTCATTGTTGAAATCACGTCATCAAGGGTTACATTGTGCTCTTTCCAGCAGTCATAATCCGTTACCATTGCAACAGATGCGTAGCACATCTCTTTCTCGCGGGCAAGGACGCACTCAGGCACAAGAGTCATGTTTATTGTGTGGCAGCCCCATGATTTGAACAGCAATGATTCTGCCCTTGTCGAAAATCTCGGCCCGTTGACGCAGACCATTGTCCCTTTATCATGAATCCTGTACTCAAGAGACTTTCCGGTCTCAACAAGCAGTTTTCTCAGATCAGGGCAAAACGGGTCTGCAACAGAGATGTGGCACACTTTGCCGTCCTCATAAAATGTTGACGGGCGCCCGTGTGTCCTGTCAATGAACTGGTCAATGACCACAATGTCGCCGGGCTTGTAATCCTCATGAAGCGAGCCGACTGCTGTCGGGGCAAGAATCCTTGTTACCCCAAGCTCTTTGAGTGCGTGGATGTTCGCGCGCGAGTTGACCTTATGCGGCGGGATGCTGTGCCCCTCGCCGTGCCTGTTCAGAAATGCGACTTTTTTCTCACCAAGAGTGCCTACAATGATTTTTGCGCTCGGCTTGCCGTAGGGCGTGTCTGGGTTTATTTCAACTGAGTCTTTCAGAAGCGCAGGGTCATAGACTCCTGTGCCGCCTATGATAGCGATATCAGCAGAAATTGTTTGCATAGTGGTGTTTTGGGTAAAAGCATTATATGCTTTTGGATTTTTACGGGAATTTTACTTTTTTATCGCAATCGTGCTCTTTAAAATAGTTTTTTATTTGATCCAAATTTCCTTCACCAGGACCTAACACCTCATAGCTTTCAGCGAGTTTTTTGAGTTCGCCATTATATGACTTATCCATCGGGCCTAGAACAAAATATCTCGCCCCCTTATCTCCTACTTTGCTACAAAGAGTGCATTCTAGTCCTTTACCAGAAAGAAAATTACTAAGTACATCAAGATCATTTATAGATAGACCAACAGTTATTTTTTCAGAAACCATGTAATCACTAAATAATAATGGTTGTAAAAACGTTATAAATCTATCATTTATCGTATTTTATCAATATAATTATGCGCAACCATATTCTGCACTATGCAAGTCAACAACAAACACTACAGAACAGTCTGGCTCGAAGGCAGCACTGTGAAGATGATAAACCAGCTCATTCTCCCGCACAAATTTGAGATTATAGAGCTGCCAACACACCTGCACACTGCAAAGGCTATAAAAGACATGATAGTGCGCGGTGCAGGGGCAATCGGCGCATCTGCGGGCTTTGCCATGGCGCAGGCGTTTCTTGAGGCTGAAAAGGAAAACTTCAGAG
>JAIWAJ010000041.1:0-9753 GCA_048634435.1 Methanosarcinales archaeon | reverse complement strand
ATCTGAAATTTTAGCCAAAAGGTGATTTATGTATGTGGGGAAAACCACTCTCTTCGTGGTTTTTCACTACAAAAAACCAATTTGCCTTGATGTATCCGGACCAATCAAAGATTGGCTGGATGCTAAAATTGCATAGCAATTTTAAGCATATGGCAAGGCACTGCACTCAATTTATTCGTGCCTTGACTATACTTAATTTGATTAATGACCTATACAGGCATCAATGGATACTGGCATGTGATATTTTATGGCAATGGCCCAAACAAAGCAACAAACGATTACTGATAAAGACATTAGAAATAAGAATATTGTGTCAGAAAAAAACCGCCATCTGGTCCATTCTGTAAACAGAAAAACAAAAGAAAAACTCAAATCCAATGCAGGCAAACGACAAACAACAGCCCCCACAGAAAATACAAAACACGTCTTGCATGGCAGGCAAAAGCCACCGCATCATGAGACATCAAAACCGCACCCATCACCCGTGCCTGAAAATAAGGCTGCAACAGCAGGCAGAGACGACAGCCCGCAAACAGAACACAAGCAAAAATCAACAACCGACGCATTAAAGCTAAGCGTTATTTCAAAATCACTCTATGGGCAGGTTAAAAGCAAGCTCGGAAGCAAGCCACAGCTGGAAGAGCCGCAAAAAGCAAAAACAGAACCTTTTTCAGCAGAGCAGGCACAAGGCCCGGATGCGGAGCCAAAAGAAGAACAGCGCACGAATCATGAAGACAAAAAAAACCTTAAGCATCATCTGGAAAAAATCGAAACCGACCTCCATACAATGAACAGGACATTAGAACCAAATCCTCTTTTCAAAGACCTGCACGAGCAGATAAGAGAATCAGAAGCATCACAGGCAGATACAGAAGCAATTGAAGAATCAGCAAACAGTTCAAAAGCAGTAAAAGAACTAAGAAAAAAAGAAGAATCATTTTCAGGCGACATAAAAGCTCTGGACAAAATCTACAAGGACGACATTATAAGTCTGGAATCATATGAAGAGAACAAGAAAAAGATAGAAAAAAAAATAGTAGAGATAGAGGACATAATTCTCAGAACTCTTGAAAAAGAAGAGCTGGATCATCTGAAGGATAAGCTGGAAGACGAAATAAGGGCATCTTTAACCACTGGCTCTTTCAGCGCCGAGCACAGAAAATACCGCGAAGACATAGATGCCTTGGCAAGGATGTATAATCTTGGCATGATGTCAGAAGAAGACTATCTGAAAAAAAAAGAAGAGTTAAACGCCCGGCTGAACAAAGCCGATACTGTCATCTCAAAAATAGATGCTGTCTTCGAAGAATACAAAAAAGAACTCATAGCAAAAATAGCAGAAGACGAATCCAAAATCAGGGAACAAATCAAATTCAACAAAGAAGAATCATCACCGCATCATCTGCAACTGGGAGAAGAACTAACATCTCCTCCCACACCGCAGGAAAAGCCGCAGGGTATAATCAGAAAAATAAAACAATTTCTGGGAATCACACCAGAAACAGACAATCTCACTAGTGACCCGATAATAAATGAGATGAAAATAATCAGAAGAACGCAGCCACCAAGAGATGCGCTCATAAAATGCACATTCATCCTGAAAGGGCTGGTTGAAAAAGAGATAGACATCAAAGAAGAGCAGACCTATAATGAACTAATGGTAAAACTGGCAACATCCTCAATAGAAACCGGGACACGGGCATCACTGATACAGTTATTTGAAAAAGTAAGCACTGGGGAGTACAAAGATTCCATGAAAAAAGATGAAACCCCGAAACTGCTTGATGAGGCAGAGAGGCTGGCTAAGTTGGTTGGAAGAGCAGAAGAAAAACAAGAAGAAAAGAAACAAATAGGAGATCCCATCTCCAAAAAGGAGTCAGGACTTTTAGGGAAAATAGACAAGCTCTTCGGTGTATAACATGGATAATTACTTAGCATTCATAACAATCATTTTCTTATTATTGTTTACACTGGTTCTCAGGCAGAAAATGAAAATAGATTTAAAAAAACAATATTTTGAAGCAGAAAAGAGCATCCTGAAAGATAGACAATCAATAAAGGCGAGAAGGGCAAAAATTAAAGATATGGTATGTAATCATGTGGCAAAATAAGCGAAAACAAAAAAACGCTACCCGAAAACCAAAAGCAATGGAACGCCGCATAACACATGAGCACCACTATAACGCCTACATGATCGCTGGACTGCTATCATTTCCTATTGTCGCTTTTATAATATCTCCCTTTTTTCACGAACTATTTCATATATTTGTCCTGAAATACTACAACTGCCCGTATTGGGCAGATTTTCATTCCTCTCTCACAGGGGGCTTACACGCCACAATATATCTCAACTGCACTATGAGCAGCATTCAGCTGGCAATACTGTATTTAGCCGGTATTGCAGGCACATTGGCTATCGGATCTTTGCTCCTCACACTTGACTGGTACCTGACAAAAAGAGACTATCTCGAATACTCAATATTCACAAGCTTCATAGCAATAGGCTTTCTATTCTCACCAGTAATATACTTTTTCTCAGAAGAGGGAGATTTGATAAATGCATTCAATGTTTTAAACATCTCTCATCCATCTTATTTTCTCCCTTTACTCGGGATCATAATAATGCTGTCCTCACTAATCTATTTCTGGTTAAATTTAAAGTACACATCCGAGCAGGAATTGCTTGAAGAAGAAAAAGAAGAGCTTGACAGGTTTGGAGTAAGAAAAACTCAGGAAAGCGAATATAAAAAATACATGCCAAAATAGCAAAATCCAATTAAATAATCTCAATCACTCCAAAATACCACAGGAAAACATACGCAAGGATAACCAGTTCGCCGATGAGCAACATATGGAGTATCATTTTGGGCTTGTTAGAACTCGGGAGCTCGCCTCTTCTTGTTTTTCTCTTTCTGATTGTTGCATAAATCACAAAAAGTATGGTCCATAGTAAAGCCAGCCACGGAGTAATGCGTTTCGCAAGCGGGATAAGCGGCGGCTTTGCCTTAATAATTATTTTGACTGGCGCAAAAGCATAGGCATTTTCCCTGGAATAAACAATAAGATTAGCCCGGCACACATTTGGCCCTTCCTTTGTTGTCGCCTTAAAATCAATTGACTTGGTTTCACTTATATTCAGAACAAATTCTCCTGCCTGCCAGTCGCCCAGGCACTGCTCTGCATTTTCTATCCTCGCAGAAACATTATGAAGCACTTTTTTCCCAATATTTTCTACAAGAATCGGTATCGTAATATTCGAAAGTTCTTCAACCTCGATAATCTCCGGTGTCTCAACAATCCTTATTTTCGGATAATCTATCCAGCGCAAAACCTCAATCCATATATAAGCAATATCCGCGGTTTCACTGCGTACAATTGCCCTGATAGGGATTGCATAAATTCCAGGCGTAGCATCGACAGGCGGAGTAATAAACATGGTTCTGTTAACATATTCAGAAACATTCAAAAAATCAATCAGGGTTTGTGAGTAGTTCCACCCGGGCAAAAGAACTGGCTCAATGCTTATATTTTCAACATAAGTTTCTCCAATATTCTCTACTTTGTATATTGTCGGAATCATCTGCCCCTGAAATGCTTTATATGTGCTGTTTAGCGGGGTTAGTACAATTTCAATTTTAGGTATTGGTTCCGGCTCTGGCACTGGTTTCGGTACTGGCTCAGGGGTAGGGGTTGGCGTGGGTGTAGGTGTTGGTTCAGGTTCCGGCACCTCCTCCTCTATCATTGTCCTCGATAAAGCAAACAAGCCGGGTATATAATCCTCATCCATATCTCTGCCCGCATTCGAATCATTTGAATGCACAGGCAGTAAAAAGTCACTTTGTATCGGGGTAGTTGCAGTAAAACTGAACTCAGACACTTCCATATTGCCGACATCTGAAGAACCATTGCACATAACCCATTTATCAGTATTATTAAAACTGCAGCTACAGCTTGGTCCGGAAACATGCGCACAGGACGTAACATTCCACAAAAGAGGCAAAGTTATCTTGGCATGCCACGGCCCTTTAACCACGTCACCGCCAGAAAGCGAAATTGCCTTAACATAAAACGTTACCTCCCTGTCCACCTCAAAATCCCTCTGTTCATTTGAAGCATCTGTATCAACATCCAACCCATAATTAAAAGACGATTTATTAGCCAGATATAACACATTCGACAAAGGAGGGTTGTAAACCTCATGATCTTCTTTTGCAGTACGTGATTCGTTTGCCACACCATAATAATAGTCTGCACTCGCAGCAAAATTATAGCGGTTCGATTGTGCCGTGTTATAAAACGATGCATCATTCGTAGGCACTATCTCATATTCAAGTATAGCATATTCCCGTGGTTTAAGTTCACCGTTTAAGTGAAAATATACATAAGACGCTGCGTCCGGATCTATTTGTGACAAATTATCCACAACCGTATAGCACGAATAACTCACCGAATTATTCACGCACCTGTACGCAAGGGGGCTGCAATTTCCTCCACCACATCCGTTGGTTGCCAGATCACTCAACACCAGAGAATCAGCAGTTTCAGTACCCCTGTTGTATACAATCAACTTTACGCTAGTATATGTGCACGAGCCATCCCATGTATTGTTCGAATTACAGTTCACAGTATCCTGGTTAATCTGCGGTGGCATCTCCCTTATAATAACTACAGGAGAGATTTTATGCTCTCCCGTTTCCTGAACAATTTCAAAATGCCTGGAGAGGCTTATCACTCCACTGCACTCAAAAGTTTCGCCATCCACAGTTGTATTTGTAAAGTAAAATGCCGAAGTATTCGCAGTATAATTTCCAAGCGGAAGCCCGCTAGTGTAGAAAATAGAAAAGAAAGCATCGTCATGGAGCGGCTCAACATACTCCACATCACCCTGCCAGTACCTGATAATATTTGGCGGTATAATAACCAGGGTAGATTCGTTTATCATTCCATATTCATCTATCACATCTTTCTCTATAGTTATATTTGTAGTTTCGTTTATGCCCAGATTCCCGCAGTTCTCAAAGAGGCTCAATATAACCATTGTCTGGTTCTGGATAACCCTTTCCGGGATATAAAAAAACGAAAACATTCCGCAGCATGAAGGAGATATCTTCACACTGATAGTAGCATTATCCCACAAAAGTTCATTGCTTATAAATGTGCGATATTCTGAAGTGCTCACAAATCCTTCAGTATCATTAGCCCAAACCTGATAATAGAACATCCCCTTTGTATTCAGCGGCGTCATATAATTCGCCACAAAAATCTCTTTGGAAATATTAGTCATTTCGATTGTCTCCGTCACAGGCGAAACAATATTCAAAAGCACAGTATCCAGGTCATCTCGTGCATCAGTGACATTCGCAGTAAAATAGACTGTATTTCCCGGCAACACAATACCCGGAACATGCAAAACACTATTAATCTCCGGAGGATACCCCTCAGACTTGAAAGTATAATATGAAGAATACGAAAAGGCACCGGATGTATCATTTGCAAATACCGTATAATTATACGTACTGACATTTTCAGGATCATAACTCGCTTCAAAAACATATCCCCCCCCAAGTGCAGATACATTTGTCATACTAATATTTACAAGGACCGGTGCAACAATTTCAAGAATTACGCTATCAAGAGAATAATTCCAGTAGTAAATGTCTGCCCTGATTGTTACGCTGCCTGCATCGTACTTGACAGGGTCCGGAGAATCACTGACAGATTTAATAAATGGAAAATAAGCAGAATCAAAAGTGTATATCCCGGACTCCCTCGTAGCAGCAGCGTCTTCTTCTGCCCTGATGCGATAACTGTATTGTCCGGTCTGGTTAGGATTATACGCCACACTATACAGTTTTTCATCACCGGAAATATCCCTGACATAATTCATAGGCACCTCTTCCGATACAGGATATTCTATCACCAGTGTGGTGACATTCCCTCCGCTGCCCATCGCAGTATACTTGACAGTTGCATTAATTGTTATATTTGCGCCATCAACATTCACAGGATCCGGTGCGTCAACGATATTTTTGATATCATCCACTGCATACGACCACATACTAATAAGAAACATAACTACAAGCATGGAAACGACAATGAAAACCAGATTCTTCCTACATTTCTCCAAACGCATCACTAATACACCTTGATTTTTAACAAGCGATAAATGAATAAAGCTCCAACAATAACTATTATAACAGTAGCGATGTTGATTGGGCCCGTCGTGGGTATCTTCGAAACAAGACCCGTAGGGTTGCCAGTTTCTTCAACACTCTCTCCGGAAATTTCATCTGTTTCTCCAGTATTATCACCTTCTTCACCAGTATCTGTCCCCTTCTCACCACCGGCATCATCACGGGAGACATCACTCCCGCTTTGATCAGAGCCCGTGCTTGCATGGTCGCTGCCCCCAAGCCCTATCATGTCTCCTAATTTACCAAAAAAAGAACTGGAACTGAGCCTCCTTCCCCCCGGAGAATCCGGGTCATTCGGGTCTGTTCCTCTCTTAATTTCATCCCCGTCAGTTATTCCATCCCCGTCCGTGTCTCTCTTATATGGATTCGTATTATAGATATCAAGTTCATCACTGTCTGTCAGTCCGTCATTATCAGAGTCAATTGTATCAGGTACAAGTTCAACCTTTTCTGCGCCATTATATATCGTAATCAGGTATTCTCTCTGCTGGACCACCTTTTGTATCGATGTCGTATTCTGTGCATCTGAAGAATCAGAAGCATCAAGTGTGGTAGCCACCACCTTCAACCTGTAAGGATTCGCATGAATATTGCCCCCCGGTATCCGGACAAATAAATAAGCACTCTTAACCTCAGCATAACTAGTGCCGCCGTCCAAGGCAATCCATTCTCTATTTGGAGAAGAATCAGGATCGAGAGTCATTGGAGGTAAAGTAATATAAAGCGTATTCATCAATGTAGACGGATAAGGTTCATTCATCACATATACTCTATCACCCGATTCTTGCAGATCATATCTGGTCCCGTCATTAAGCAGTTCATAACTCACTCTTAAATTAAGGTTTTCATCTCCTGTATTGAAAAATGAATACTTTAATTGAACATCGCCCCCTAAAGAAGAATAAACAGTGCTCTTGCTATCTGATACACTTCCAAGACTAATCATTGCTTCACCATGCGAAGGTAAAATAAAAAAAATGACCGCAATAAGAGCAACTACCTTTCTCATAAGTTCACACTCCTCACTCTAAAAAGATATTTAATTATTCATATTAATAAGCATGATGTCACCAGGATAGGTGCTGTTGTATCAGTCACGACCCCAGGGTCTATTGATAGCGTTTAGCGATTTGAATAGAATATTAAAAACAACAGCACTCAATACAATTCTCAAGAGTTATACAACACCGGTATCAGGATATCTGAACACAAAAAGATTGAGTCACTCCGGATCAATCAGCAAACGTCGAACAAAATCCAGAAACTTAAGCAACATATATAAATTAGATATGCAGTAATATACCCTATACAAATCGAGACATGATACTATGCGCAAAACAAAAATCGTATGCACAATAGGCCCAAGGACCGAATCATTTGAGGCACTAAAAAAACTTGCAAAAGCAGGCATGAACGTGGCTCGCCTCAACTTCTCCCACGGCAGCCACGAAGAGCAGGGAAACAAGATAAAAAACATAAAAGAGCTAAACAAGCACCTGAAAAACCCAATAGCAATACTCCTTGACACAAGAGGCCCGGAAATAAGGACAGGCATTCTGAAAAAAGACATACCTCTAAAAAGAGGCGACACATTCACGTTCACAGTAAAAGACACAACAGACGAGGAAATGGGAACGACACTAAGCTACAGGCATATAATCAGTGACATAAAAGAAGGCGACATGATATACGTTGATGATGGCATGCTTGAATTCAGGGTTAAAAAAATAACCGGCCATAAAATAATCTGCAAAGTAAAAAACAACGGCATCCTAAGTTCGAGAAAAGGTGTCAACATTCCATGTATAGAACTTGATTTGCCTTCCCTGTCAGAAAAAGACATAGAAGACATCAACTTTGGCATATTTCACGACATAGACTACATAGCTGTCTCATTCGTAAAACGCAAAAATGACATTCTAAAGCTAAAAAAATTCCTAAAACAAAAAGGCGCATCCCCCAGGATAATCGCAAAAATCGAGCACATAAAAGCAGTTCAGGAATTCGAAGACATAATGGATGTATCAGACGGGATAATGCTTGCCCGTGGGGACCTTGGCATCCAGATGCCATTTGAAGAGCTCCCGATGGTCCAGAAAGAAATAATCAAAAAATGCAATACAGCAGGAAAGCCGGTAATAATCGCAACCCACATGCTGAACTCAATGGTCGAAAACCCCAGGCCTACCCGTGCAGAAGTATCCGATGTCGCAAACGCCATATTTTCAGGCACAGACGCAGTCATGCTCTCCCAAGAGACAGCAAAAGGCGAATATCCGATAGAATCAGTAAAAGTCATGGATAAAATATGCCGCGCAGTTGAAAATAAAATGGAATCGAAAATAAGCACAAAAATCTCAAAAAAAAGCGCAACAGACATAGTAGGCCAGGCAGTTGCACTCATCTCAGAAAACATAAAAGCAGACGCTATCCTGACATTCACCCAGACCGGCAGAACCGCATGCTCACTATCCAAATATCGCGTAAAATCCCCGATATTCGCCATGACACCTCAAGAGAAAATCCTAAGAACAACCGCTCTGGTATGGGGCGTATTTGCGCACAAGATCCATAACGGCTACAAATCAACAGACGTGATGATAAATGACGGCATAAATCTGCTGAAAGAAAAGCATGCACTCAAATCAGGTGACACAGTCATAATAACAGCAGGAGCCCCGATAGGCATAAGCGGCACAACAAACCTCGCAGAAGTAAGAAAAGTCCACTGAATTTATTGATTAGCGGCCCCGAACACTAATTTCGTCAGAAATCATATAATCATCGGATGCACTGCCTCCTTATTTAGCTTATCACTACCGGAAATAAAACTCACTTAACCGAAATCCACACTTTCCTTCTTCTCGGTCCGTCAAACTCGCAAAAATAAATCCCCTGCCACCGCCCAAGCGCAACCTTCCCACCTGCCACAGGCAAAGTAACAGAACATCCGACAAGCGACGACTTGATATGCGCAGCCGAATTCCCCTCAACATGCCTGAACCTGAAATCATTCTTCACAATAGAATTCATCCCAAGCAAAATATCTCGCTTCACATCCGGGTCAGCATTCTCATTAACAGTAACCCCTGCCGTAGTATGCGGCACAGACACAGTGCAGATGCCATAATCAACACCCCACTTTGCAACAACCTCAGACACAGCACTGGTAATATCCACAAGTTCCTCCTTTCGCTTTGTCTCAACACTTATCTCATGCACAGCACCACCATCAAAAACTAATTTTCTTTTTTTTGCCCATGCATTCCACATTAAACTCATAAATTTTAATGTATTTGCCCAATTACTGAACATGTCATTCTCAAAAAAAGTCCTGAAACTCACAAAACAAATACCAAAAGGCAAAATAACAACCTACAGGCAGCTGGCAGCTGCTGCAGGCAACGAAAAAGCCAGCCGCGCAGCAGGAAGCGCCCTGAACAAAAACAAACATCCGGTAATCATCCCCTGCCACCGCGTAATAAAAAGCACAGGCGAAGCAGGCGGCTACTCGCGGGGAAAAGAAAAAAAGCTAGCGCTCCTGAAAAAAGAAGGAATT
>JAIWAJ010000040.1:0-9890 GCA_048634435.1 Methanosarcinales archaeon | reverse complement strand
TGATAAGGGAATTGGGACTGAAGTTACGACATGAAACCTGTAAAAAGCGAAATAATAGATAAGGCAGATAAAGTAATAGCAAGAACTTACAATAGATTTCCCATCGTTATAACAAAAGCATCTTCGCATCAGAAATACTCGAATCAGCATCAATTGTAACCACTGGCGATGTCATGTATTCCCTGACTTCTGTTGTTTTGGGGTCAACGCCAGAGGCAACAACCTTGAAAATGACATCCCTTTCACTAAATATTCCAAGCGGCTCATCAGCGGTCCCGACAATAACAGACCCTATGACTTTCTCGCGCATTATCTTGCAGACATCTTCTATAGTATGCTCAGGGCTGACAAAAGTCGGGCTGTGCGCAATATTCTTGATTTTATCAGACAACATAGTTATCTTTACGCTGCAAAAGAATAAATAATAATCTGTTTTTGGTTTACGGTCTTCTGCCCCTTACTCATACCTTAATGCATCAACAGGCTTCAGTTTAGACCCATTATACGCAGGAACAACCCCTGAAACCACCCCAATGATAACGGCAACAGAAAGCGCCATAACTACAGACTCCATACTGACTACTGTTGCCGCCCCCCCTTTTGTCATCGGCATACTGCCGCCCATAAGCATAGGCATAAACCCCGACAGCACAGCACCGAATACAACACCAATCAGCCCGCCTACAAGCCCGATAAGGCCTGCATTCAAAAGAAAAATCATAAGAATATCCGTGTTTCTTGCACCAATAGCTTTCATGATCCCTATCTCTTTTGTTTTCTCAAGAACAGATGTAAACATCGTATTTGCAATCCCGACAGCGCCAACAAGAAGAGAGACAGCAGCAATTGCAGTCAAAAACAGTGTCATTGAACCGAGCATTTCAGATCTCATCTCCTGGAACTGTTTGCTTGAAGATACTGTAAAATCCTTGTTTTTCTCAGTCACATGCCTTGTCATCATCAGTTTATGCTCAATTTTCTCAATAACATAATCAAGTTCATCTTCATTTTTGATTTTGATAACAATAGAATCATAGACCCCGTTTTCCTTGTCATCAAGAACCGTGTATGCCATCTGCAATGGCATGATGATGCTATTGCTTGAATCATCAAGTATCCCCACAATCCGGAATGCCTTATCCTCAATATTGACCATTTTGTTTATTCCAAGCGGCTTGTCAAAGTAACTGTCTGCCAATCTGGCACCGATGACAATGACATTCATATCAGCAGGGCCAAGCATCCTTCCGTCCCTTATCTCAGTTGTAGTTATCTTAGACCACACTTTCTGATCCACCCCGGTAAGGGTAACAGAGCCGCTCTTGCCAAGATAATAAATCTTCGCATTACCTCTGATATTAGTATCTATTAATTCAATATCCGGGATGCCCTTCAGTGCCTGCACATCAGTCCTGTCCAACACAACCTCCTCCTCAGTAGCTGTGGAACCTGAACTGCCGGGTCTCGCCTTTCCATGGCTAAATACCCTGCCCTTGGAAAAACCGGGACTAAGTGTAAGTATATCCCCGCCAAGACCGCTCATTTGAGCCTCCATACTCTGCTGAAGGCCCGCGCCAAGTGACATGATGGCAATTACTGAGCCCACACCTATGACTATGCCAAGAATAGTAAGCCAGCTTCTAAGCTTGCTGTGTATTACCATATTGAGTGCATGTTTCAGGCATTTACTTGTCTTCATTTTTTATCATCCATAAAGTATATTCCGGTAAAAAAGCTTGAAAATCGTCCACTCAAACCCATATTTTCATGATTTTTTAACCTGCTATTTTAATTTCTTTTTTCTGTGTCTCCTGTACAGAAAAACCACAATAATTGCTCCAAGCCCTAATGCAATCCATTGAGTGGTTGTAATCCCCTTTTGCGCATGATTCACCTTTCCGCCTCGTGACAATTGGGCAGATTTTGCATCTGTTTCACTGAGTGCATTAATAGTGACATCATTTGTTACTGATTTTCGCGCACCCATTGTATCTGTATACGCAATTTCAATTTCAACTGTATTGCTCTGTCTGTCCGGTATTGTCCTGTTGCCGGATAGATATTTTGCTTTTCTTTCATCTGTGATTTTACTCTCCTGCTCTAAATAAGAGGGGCTCTTGCTTTGCTGCAGATTAAAGCTTGCAACAGTATAATCTCCCTTATTCAGGTTGCCGATAATAGCTGAATTCGAGCCGCGTACGTTCCAGTTTTTCTGTTCAGGAACAATTACAGAAACAGAATAAGCAGGATTACTCCCTATATTTGCAATTGTGAAAGAGTACTCACCCATTGAACTCTCTGAAAACGCGACATCAAAATCTGTTTCTCCCCCGACATACATACCGGCAATTGTTGCTACCTCCTTTTCTTCTCCTGTAATGGAATCATCATATTTCAGGCTAAGCTGGAGTTTATACAGTCCGGGTTCTGCATTTGAATCTGCAATGACATCATAGCTCAGTTCGGTTTTTTCACCAACATCGAGATACTTGATATATTTGGTATTATCAGAACCAACCGGAAGGATTACATCATCTTCATTTTCCCATGAAAATGTAAGATCCCTGAGAGGTGCAGAGCCGACATTGTTAATTGTAAACTTCATAGTTGTCTGCCTGCCGGGCACAAGTTCAACCTTGTCAATATAGATAATTTCTGCACATTCCCTGTTTGCCACATCTATAGTTATTGTTTTCTCCACTCTTATCTTGTCTCTTTTACCTTCTTCATATTCCCAGACTTCTAATTCATATTCTCCCTCGTATGCATCCCTGTCAACTCTGAGCCTGAATTTTATAATTTTCATATCTGACCCGTCCATGTACGGTTTAATTGTACCGACTTCCTGTATCGGGCTCTCTCCCGGAACCATCTCAAAAGGATATTGTGGTACCAGCTCCAATATCACATTTTCAGCAGATTCACCTCCCTTATTTTCAACACCAATCCTTAATTCCACAATATTGCCTGCAATAGCCGGATCAGCATCCTGGTTTATCAGACTCACACTTATGATTTTACTGTCACTGGAGTCAGCATACGCCGCACCTGCTAGGCAAATTACCATTATCAGCATCAAACCGAAAATATATTTTGTTTTCTCATTTAAATCCATCGTATTTTTTCCACTCATTTCAACACCTCTTTTTAGTTAACGCAATACTTTTTTATGATTCTGCTCCATCCGGATGATCTTTCCATCCTTAAGTTCAATTATATTGTGGGCATATTCTGCCAGATGCAGATCATGCGTCACCATAATCACTGTTTTTCCTTCTTCTTTCCATATCCTTTCAAGCATATTAAGAACATCTTTGCCTGTAACGCTGTCCAGCGCACCCGTCGGTTCATCAGCAAGAATTATCTCGGGGTCACCTACAAGGCATCTTGCAATCGCCACTCTCTGCTGCTGCCCACCGGAAAGCTGCGATGGCAGATGATGCATTTTATCCTCCAGCCCCACAAGCTTCAATACTTTTTTTGCCTGCTTTCCTGCGGCGCCATCATCCACTTCCTGCAATTCCAGAGGCAGAACCACATTTTCAAAGGCAGTCATGTTCGGCAGTAGATTATACTGCTGGAAAATAAATCCGATGGTCTTGCCCCTAAGTGTTGCCAGATCAGATTCACACAAATCAGCAATATTGCGCGATTTCAGGAAAACCCTGCCTTTTGAAGGTGTATCCAGGCACCCCACAAGATTCATCATCGTGCTTTTACCGGATCCCGATGCCCCGACAATCGCTACGAAATCACCTTTGTTGATTTCAACACTGACACCCCTGAGTGCAGGCACCTCTACCTCACCCATCTGGTATATTTTCCAGACATCCTTGAGAACAACAAGTGCATCATCTTTTTTTCTTGCGCCATCTTTTGGTTTTGTCACTGCAAATCCCTATTCCACACATTGACACATTTCTTGGGCATCTATTTATTTCTAATCCGAGTGCGCATTCCATGCATGCAATGCCCTTTGTCAAATCCAAGTTCTTCTCTAAGCTCTTTTAGAGTTTCATAATCCCTGTTTTGCCTGGCTTCATGAAGCTTTACAAAAGTGCCGAAGTTATCTTCTGTTATTTTATCAGTAATTCGCCCAGTTCTTTCAAAGCTGTCAATTGCGTTTTTCCAGGCAGTATAGTCTCCGGTTTCCAATGCCTGCTTTACTGCTTCTCTTCGCTCATTCATCGACTCTCTTCTTTCAGACCTTAGTTCATGTCTTTCTACAATTTCTCTGAATTTCTCCTCTGTCATTGTGCCAGACATTGCATCTTTCCATGCTTCATAATCATTGTTTTCAACTGCCTGTTTTATTGCCTCTCCCGCATCAGAAAATCCGCACCTACTGAACCTGCCACCAAAAGCAGACACAATTCCTGCTGAAGCAACCAGGCCAATCATGAGGAGACCCGCCACCACTAACATTGTTGTTTTGTTCACTTTGCTCACCTCTAATATCTATTTTACTCTCCCATCCAAAAGGTTTATATTTTTGCGGACAAAGAGTGATACACTATGATACGATACAGGATATAAACATTTCCTGACACAACCTGATACGATACCACATGAAACGTATCAAAATACGTGATACAATGATAAAGAACAAAAAAAATCTCCAAAGTTATGTAATGATACTGTGCTTTATTTACGCAGGCATATCCGCATTATTATTCATATACCAACTATACTTCTGGGTAAGAAGAGGAATGGCGCCACCGCTAATGAATCTTCCATTCAATGTTACTGCCGAAAATTTCATCAATGAAAGCATCCCAAGAAGATTCGCAGGACCTCGCGGAATACAAATGAACTCCTCAATTATTTTAGCAGTCTCATTCATGGGCACCATTATCTCTTCACTAGCAGGAATCACAATAATGGACCTGATAAAGAAAAAAGAAACAGACGAAATCAGGACAAAAACCATGGACATCATGCTAATGCCAGAAGAGAAAGTAATCATTCAGTTATTAAATAAAAACAGCGGCGAGCTATCCCAGTCAGAACTTGTAAAGTGCTCAAAACTATCAAAACTAAAAGTCAGCAGGGTAATAAAAAGACTGGAAATGCTGAAAGTAGTCAGCAAATATCCTTACGGCGTAACAAACAAAATTGTCTTGGAAAAGCATATGCAGGAGAGTAACTAAACCGTTTTTTCTCGAACTTAACCCAATCAACCCTCTATCAGGCAGAATATTTCCAAAATTACTCTAAACCAACCGAAAAGAATATAAGTATTAATCACTAGAAAATAGCAAACAACTATTTTTCAAGTGATAATATGAGTAAAAAACTCAAGCTTTATAATGAAAAAAAACTCGCAGAAACTATCTACTGTCTTGCGAAAGAAAAATGTCAACCATGTGTTGAGTTAGCAGTATTGCTCGAAGAACTAGAAATAGGCCCTTCGGCAACAATCAATGCTCTCAATACAGCAGAAAAAATGTTGGTAAATAAATTGGATGTATCTATGGAATATAACGAGCAAGGTCATGTTAAACGTGCTATTGGTAGCTCAGATGATGATCGATATACCAAAGCATTTTCATATATTAATCAGGGGCGAGAGATGATAACCTCGGAAGAATTCTATTTTATCCATGAGGAATCTCTTCCGGATACTTTATGCACTCTCGCGATAAATTGTCCTGATTGCGTTGAAAGGATGGTAATGCTTGCGGGAAAATACCAATTGAACGTTGAATCTGCTCTCAAAAAAGCAGAAGAAAAATTAAGTTCGAACGTGAGTAGTTCAAATCTGAGTGCACTTTCAATCATTCGTAGTGAGCTAAAAAACGATCTAGTCTTTTACTGATCTTTTGAAACAACAGGACATATAAAACAGAAACTTCAAACCAAATCTCACTTCTTCATCCTTTTTAGGCGGAAGACGTTTTCGCGCTCCATCTCCTCCAGCCGAAGCCGGATAAAAGCTGCCTGATCTTTCATACGCGGGATAACAGAAAACTCAAGCGCATTCACCCGCCTCTTCGTCTTCTCAATCTCATCAAGCAATTTCAGGATAGTAGTCTCAACTTCCGCTGCAAGCACAACCTTATCAACAACATGCTCGTATGCATAAGCAGCCTCATCAATTCTTGAGCTTGATGCAATCAGCCCGTATCCTCTCTCATGCATATGCTTGACAACACCAGTAGACGATATCTTCGGCACAACAACACCCATCACATTCTTGCTAGTAACCTCAATCCCCGGGCACTCCTTCAAAGCCATTGCATAAGACTGCACACAAAGCGCCCCGTCAATAGACTCAGCAACATCTACGCACCTCTCAGCCTTGACATACTCAGAAGTAAGTTCCGACCTCACACTTTTAGCTTTCTTCAAAGTATCAAAAAACTCTAAGATCAGCCCGTCCCTTTTCTTCTTCAGGAGATTATATCCTGCATCAGCTAACTTGATGCTCTTTTTAAGCTTCATCAACTCAGACCGCGTCGGCTTAATATCCTGCGCCATAATCAATTCGCCTTGCTCTTATAATATTTCTCCTTAATTTTGGGACTGACCCTTGTAAGCTCATCCTCTGGAATCGAGGAAAGCAGATCCCACGAAATATCAAGAGTCTTCTCAATGGTCCTGTCCTCTTTTTTGCCCTGCCTGACAAACTTATCCTCAAAGGCAGCAGCAAACTTCAGGAGCCTCTTATCGCGCTCAGAAAGCGCCTCTTCACCCACAATCGCTACAAGGCCTCTCAGATCTCTTCCTTCAGCATACCCTGCATACTGCTGGTCAGATACATCCTTATGGTCCTCCCGGGTCTTGCCTTTTCCGATGCCTGAATTCATCAGGCGTGAAAGCGAAGGCAATACATCAACTGGCGGGTAGACATTGTTCCTGTGCAATTCCCTTGAAAGCACAATCTGTCCCTCGGTAATATACCCTGTCAGATCAGGGATCGGGTGCGTAATATCATCCCCGACCATGGTAAGGATAGGTATCTGGGTAATAGACCCTTTTCGTCCCTTAATCATGCCTGCCCGCTCATAAATGGTAGCAAGGTCAGTATACATGTACCCCGGGTACCCCCGACGTCCTGGCACTTCCTCGCGCGCAGCCCCGATTTCACGAAGCGACTCGCAGTAATTAGTCATATCCGTAAGGATGACAAGCACATGCATATTCTTCTCATAAGCAAGATATTCAGCAGCAGTAAGCGCCATCTTCGGTGTAATCAGCCTCTCGACAGCAGGGTCATCCGCAAGATTCAAAAACACAACTGCGCGCTCAAGCGCACCAGTCTGCTCGAAATCCGAGATAAAATACTGCGCCTCTTCATTCGTGATGCCCATCGCAGCAAACACGACAGCAAAATCACCCTTCTGCCCGACCACTTTTGCCTGCCTTGCGATCTGCAGGGCAATCTCATTGTGCGGAAGCCCTGACCCGGAAAAGATAGGCAGCTTCTGCCCCCGGACAAGCGTATTCATAAGGTCAATCGTAGAGATGCCGGTCTGGATGAAATCAGCAGGCGGGCTGCGCGCATAAGGATTAATAGCTGCCCCCATGATGCTCATCTTCATTTCAGGAACAATTTCAGGTCCGTCATCAATCGGCTTGCCTGCACCTGAAAGAATCCTTCCAAGCATATCAGGAGAAACAGGAAGCTCAATAGTCTTTCCAAGGAACTTCACCCTTGAATTCCTGTCAATGCCGCTCGTACCTTCAAATATCTGAACAACCACGATATCCTTTGAAGTATCAAGCACCTGCCCACTCTTCACATCGCCGTTAGGCATAGTCACCCTGACAATTTCACCATATCCGATATTCTCTGTCTTTTCAACAAAGACAAGAGGTCCTGCAATCCTTGTAATTGTCTTATATTCTTTCGCTGTCATTTAAATCACCATCATTTACATATATTCTATATCATAAATTTATCATAACATAATCTATTCTGCTTTACACTTACGCTCCATGTTAAAAATTATAAATATTTAGGTTAAGGGGGTATTTTCAAGATTTTTAATTGTCGGTTCATACTTTATAGACAATTAAAAACAGTTTGTATAAAATGCCATCACTTAGCATCCTCCATAATTTTATTTATTGCTGTTTTTAGTTCAGGTATCTTATTTTCAATTACATCCCAGATAATATCAAGATCAACGCCAAAATATTCATGGCAAATAATATCTCTTAGACCTGCAATTTTTTTCCATTCAATATTCAAATATTCTGTTCTTATCTCTCCTGAAAGATTTTTCACAGCTTCGCCTATTATTTCCAGATTTCGGATAACTCCATCCACAACCATATCATTTTCCCTAAATTCATCAAAAGACATGTTTGTAGTATATTTTTCAATCTTTTCTATAGATTCGAGGATATCCCTCAGATAAAGTTTACATTCCCTTGGCATAGACTGCTTCCTCCTTTACATACTGAAGGTCTGGCTTCAGCTTGTTTTCAATAACCAAATCTACTTTTTTGTTAAAGATTTTCTCCAGCAGGAATTTTAGATCCATGTAATCATCAAATGTAGATTTATCAAACACAACAAGGAAATCTAGGTCGCTTTTCTTATGCTGTGTTCCTTTTAGAAAAGAACCGAACAATCCGAGCTTTTTGACTTTATACCTTTTGATTTCACTCTTATGCTTTTCAAGTATCTTTATGATACTGTTAGGGGTCAATTCATGTATTTCTCTCATTTTTGCCACTTGCCTGCCATATCTCTTGCGTGCGGTCCACAATATCTTTTCATAAGTTTACTACCTCAGAGAATATTTGTTTCTTGAACTCCTATTTTCAGTGACCTTTGGAGTGACCCTTTCAGTGACCTTGTCATTCAAATACTCTCTATCTTGCTTAAAAATCACTTCTCCTGATTCACATTCATTTAACACCATTTATCATCACTCCAACTTGTCAAACTCCTTATCCATCTCCTTCGTAGCAGACGAAAGCACTTTCTCATAATCCTTGTCAAACTTTGCATCTCCTATCTGATTCTTCGATTTCACTTCAAGTATCGTTGCTGCCCTCACGCCGTTCTCAAGCGCAGCATACGAAAGATCCGCATAATGCAGTATCGTCTTCAAAAGCATGTAACTCTTTTTCAGCTCGCAATACATGTCCACGTCATGGAACGCATTCTGCTGAAGGAAAAATTCCCTGATAAGCCGTGCAACCTCTAATGTGACCTGCTCTTTTTCAGGCAGCGCATCACTTCCCACAAGCTGCACAATCTCCTGCAGTTTCTCTTCTTCCTGCAATATCTTCATGCAGCGCTCGACATGCGCTCTCCAGTCAGATGCGACATTTTTTGCAAACCAAGTATCAAGAGTATCAAGATAAAGGCTGTAGGATGTCAGCCAGTTGATAGACGGGAAATGCCTTCTTTGCGCAAGTTTCGCATCAAGCGCCCAGAAGCACTTGGTAACACGCAGCGTATTCTGCGTAACCGGCTCGGAAAAATCCCCGCCCGGCGGCGAAACTGCCCCGATAATCGTAATCGAGCCTTCCTTATCAGTCCCGAACGGCACAACGCATCCTGCCCTCTCATAAAACTCAGCAAGTTTCGTAGAAAGATAAGCAGGATAACCTTCTTCACCAGGCATCTCCTCAAGCCGGGATGAAATCTCACGCATAGCCTCAGCCCATCGCGAAGTGCTGTCAGCCATCAGGGAAACAGAATAACCCATATCCCGATAATATTCAGCAATAGTGACGCCGGTATAGATTGACGCCTCACGTGCGGCAACGGGCATATTGGAGGTATTGGCAATCAGAACAGTCCTCTCCATCAGAGTCCTGCCGGTCTTCGGATCCTTCAGGTGCGGGAACTCAGTAAGAACCTCAGTCATCTCATTGCCTCTCTCCCCGCATCCGATATAAACAACAATCTCAGCATCAGACCACTT
>JAIWAJ010000039.1:0-9836 GCA_048634435.1 Methanosarcinales archaeon | reverse complement strand
TTCAATGTCACAATACCATATATGCATTCGAACTAATGGATCATCTAAATTGCTTTTATTTCCAACAACATTCATGAGACTATGTAAAAACAGATTTTTCTTAATATCTGGAATTTGCTTGCTGTGAAAATCATGTTGCATCTTATGTAACTGTCAATGACCAATGTTCCGTTGATTGTTTCGTGTTTTTTTAATTCTATGGAATAGATGTCTTTTTTTATGTTTTTTGAGGTGATCTGGCAAAGAATTAAGTCTTCGGACATCTCATCTGAAATTACCAGGCAAGGCCGGAGTTTTCGCGTGCTTAAATCAGTGTAGGGGAACGGAAAGAGAACTACATCTCCTTTTCTAAATGCTTCCAGGCGATATCCTCTTCTTTCAATAGCCAGTTTTTGGATAATGACTGCTGGCTTGCAAGATAAGTGGAAATACCGCCTGTATTTTCAGAGCCCTGCTCAAACAGGCGCTCTCTTAGAAGTTCTCTTATAAAATCCTGTATGCTGTCATAACCTTTTGAATCTGCATAAGTTTTTGCTGTTGAGAGCATCTTATTGGACATTTTTAGACTTATTTGCGAACTCATAGGTATTTATTTGTACATAAGAGTATTTAAATGTTTTGGTTGATGAATGAAAAATCATGGAAATTTATGGTGAGGTTGGACAATTTCCAAGCTTTTCCATCGTCAGTATATACTTTATATACGATGAAAAATATTCTATTTCCTGTCTTCATCTATTTTGTTTTTGTTGATATCAATATTGAATTTCATGTAACTTACGATTACGGTTTCTGCGATGACAAGTAGTATCGGACCAATCAGGAATCCGCTTACTCCAAAGACCAGCGGTCCGCCAAAAAAGCCAATTATGATGGTCATCGGGTGAACCTTGCCTGTTTTGCTGCCAAGAATCGGTCTTATAAAGAGATCCGGTATTATGTTGAGAAAAATAGCGCCAAAACCGATTATAAGCAATGCGGTTGTCACATCGCCATGAAGAAATTCATATATTGCAGCACCGGTATAAATAATCCAGATGCCAAGCAGAGGCAAAAATCCAAATAAGCCTGCAAGCAATGCAAGCACCGCGGGATAAGGCACTCCAAGAAGATAAAAACCAACCCATGCAAATATTGTGACAATGACAGAGATTGTAATGTAGGACAGGAACAAAACGTCAAAACTGTTTTTCAAGCCTACCATAATGCTGTGTATCATTCTTTTTTCCCTGTATTCAAGGGTATTGACATAGCTGTTAAAAAATCTTATGATTGCGCCCCCGTCCTTTAAGAAATAATAAGTTGAAATTAAATAGAGCACCATATGGAGCATAAGCATTGGTATGGTGAATACAAATGATGTCAGCTGCGCCTTTGAATAGTCAGTCAAATCGCGGACAAGATCCTGTATCTTTACTGCAAACTTATCGAGACCATAAGCCGAAAGATACTCTTCGAGGGGGATCAAGAAATTGTTTATCTCCCTGCTGAAAGCGCTGACTTCGCTGATAATAGGATTAACATCATTGATTGAATACATGATAAGTAAAATAAAAGGCACTGCAATCATTGTGACTGAAACCAAGAGAGCAAGGTGATATGATTTAAAGAACTTCCTGAATGTATTTACTAACGGATGCATTACATATGCAGTTATCATCGCAAGAAGTATTGGCATGAAAAAAGGCCTGATTAGAAGTGCACCTAAACAAATGACTGCCAGTAGAATCAATTTTTCAATAGTAATGTAGTGGTTTATATGAGTCACCTTTAATACTCAATAGAATAAGTTAGGCTTCATATTCATATAAAACTATTGATTTTTGAGGGATATTTGTAAAAATCAGTAGATGATTTTTATTTCAGTCTTACAGCATCCAGATTTGAGGGCACGGATGTTTCCACCTTAAATAATTTATGCAGTGTAGATGCAAGATTTATGGATTTGCTCTGTTCCCCGTGATTCAGGAATATTCTTTCTGGCTTTGATCTTAGCCTTGCAACATAATTTATCAACTGGTTCCTGTCTGAATGTCCGGAAAAGCCTTCGACAGTTTCGATTTCTGCTTCGATTTTAAGTATCTTTTTTGCGCCGTTATTGTCACTGTATGGCAAATCTCTCCATCCTTTCTGTATTCTTGAGCCCATTGTCCCTTCAGCCTGATAGCCAATGAATACCAGAGTGTTCTTCCTGTCGTCTGCAAGTCCTTTTAAGTATTCCATGATTGGCCCGCCTGTTATCATGCCTGATGTTGTAAGAATCACGCATGGCTTTTTATCTTCGATGACAGCTTTTCTTTCGCTCATGGATGCAACGCGGTGGAAGACTTCTGATGAGAAGGGGTTGTTGTCCTGGTGAAATATCTGTTTCTGGAGCCTTCTTGACAGGAATTCGGGGTATGTCGTATGTATGACTGTTGCGTTCCATATCATCCCGTCAAGGTAAACAGGCACATCAAGTTCACCGCGGCTATATTCTTCTGCGAGAACAACCATGACTTCCTGTGAGCGGCCAACTGCAAAAGCAGGTATTATTACTTTACCGCCTCTTTTGGCTGTTCTTTTGATTACGTTTATCAGGTTCATGTCAGCCTCTCTTTTGCATGGTATGATGTCTCTTGGAGCGCCGTAGGTTGATTCTAATATCATTGATTCTATCCTTGAGAAGCCGGTGTATGCAGGCTCAAGGAGTTTTGTGGGGCCGAATTTTAGGTCTGCGGTGTACAGAAGGTTGTGCAGCCCTTCGCCGATGTGAATATGTGTAAGTGCGGAACCGATGATATGCCCTGCGTTCTGGAAAGTTAGCCTCATGTCCGGTGTAATGTCGCAGACTTCGTTATAATCAAGTGTGAGTGAGTGTCTTATCGCATTTTTGATGCCTGCAGAGGTATACGGTGCGTTGCCTGTTTCTCTCTGGAGAACATCAATAAAGTCAAGCTGCAGAAGCGTCATGACGTCTCTTGTAGGCAATGTTGTGTAAAGCGGGCCTTTGTAGCCGTATTCGTACAGGTATGGTACGAAACCGGAGTGGTCAAGGTGCGCATGCGAGACAATGACGGCGTCAAGTGAATCAAGGTCGAATTCAGGTGCATCTATGTAAGGGTTGGTGTCTGTGGAGCCGTTGCTTACGCCGCAGTCAAGCAGTACTTTGGATTCCTTTGTCTGTAAAAATATGCAGGAGCGTCCTACTTCACCGAAACTGCCAAGAGCTGAGAATCTTATCCATCCTTCTTTTGAGCCTTTTTTCAATTGTATCTTCTGGCCGATCTTATTCAAAAACTGCTGCCTGTATTTTGCTTCTTCATGGACGATTTCACGTGCCTTGTTTACTATCTTGGAGCGGAAAGCAGGCACTCTCTGGATTTCCGGACTCCAGAATGTCTCTTTTTTAATTTCCCTTAGTGTCTCGCCGGTCTTTCCGATTACAATGCCGGGTTTCTGGGCAAGTATTATTACTTTGCCGTATTCAGGCTCAAACAGTATGTCCTGAATCTCTGCTTCTTTTGGCACTATTTTTTTGATTTTTTCTTTTGCCTCATCGTGGGGAAGTGTAATCATAGTATCCGGCCTCAGGTTGATTCTCTTTCTGATTTCAGATACTAATGCCTTAATTTCTGAACTGCCGTTGACAAAGAAATCCTTGTTTTTTGTATAAAAAACGATGTCTGAGCCTTCAAAGAGTGTCTTTGTAATCATTGCATTCTTTGGCAAGCGGGATTTAACGTCTTCTAATTCCATGTTTATCACATCATAAAAAGTTTTAGTATATTGTCTTACAGATTAAAAATCAGTCTTATAGATTCATTTTCAAGTGTTTTTGGGGTTCAGTCATACTTTATTTCTTAAAATTCCGGAACTTCTGTGTGAAAATATGCAAAAAATCAAAAATCATGACACTTTATGTCAAGCTTTTGAACTTCGTTCAAAATCATGAAAATTTCGGTTAGATTGAGGTATTTTCAAGCTTTTTGATTGCCGGTTCATACTTTATATGCAATCAAAAAGTGATCTGACTGATTACAGTTTTGCAATAATGCCTTTTATTTGTTCGTCTTTTATCCAGTTGATGCCGTCTTTGGTTATGACTGCTACGTGCATTGATTTTCCGCCTGTGTACACATCACGCTCCCGTGCGGCTCTGATTGAGCGCAGAAGCAGGTTTACTCCGTCTTCTGTTGACATGTCTTTTTTGTATCCGTTTTCGAGAACCCCGAGGGCAATTACTGAGCCGGATCCGCTGAATGCGTATTCATCTTCAGGTGACAGGCCGCCTGCTGCATCTACTGAATAAAGCTGCGCCCCTCTGGCATCATATCCTCCAAGGACCAGCTGGACATATTCGGGGATAAATGATTTGTATGCACCGCGCAAAATGTTTGCAAGGAGTGTCGCTGCTGCTTTTACGGTGACCTTTTTTTCCTGAAGTTCATACAGGCTTAGCTCAGCTTTGAGAAGCCGGGCCATTGCCTGGCCGTCTCCTGCACTGCCGGCAATTGTCATGCATATTTTGGGAGAAATTTCGAATACTTTCTGGGTATCTTTTGATGCAACCAGATGCCCCATTGTCGCTTTCTGGTCAGCAGCAAGAACTATGCCGTCACGGCAGACCATCGCAACAGTTGTTGTTCCTGTTTTCAATGTTTCTATATTTACCACCCGCTATAATATTAATGACTCTTAGAATCAGTTAACTTAACATTTAATGCAAAACTTTATATGTGTTTAGTATTTTATGCGGAAAAAGGAATGATTTATAGTAAAAGTCATAACTATTTGGACTAATGACTTTTCCATATCCTTAAAATTGCGATGCAATTTTAGGATCCAGTGAATCGAAGATTCACCCGGATAGATTAAGGTCAATTGGTTTTTGGATATGTTTGTCCATTTATTAATGACCTTAACTATAACCCTAACTTATGCAACAAATGAAGATCTGCTACAAAAGGTTAAATATTATCCAATTTAAAATAGTGTCATGCGCATAATGACAATGAGAACAATGGGGGCTTATCTTGTGATTCTTGTTGCTATCTTTGCAATTATTAATGAGATTCCTGCTGTTTTTGTATGTGAATTAAGCAACTATAACTGTGTTTTCTTTGAGCTTCTTAAGCTTGCGGGGCTGATTCTTGCGCTTTATGTTGGCTCGAAGGTTATTTTATAGGCCTGTCGGGTTGTCTATGAAGAAAGTGTCAATTGTTTTGAATTTTTTCTTTAGAGGGTTTTTTAGTGCTTTTACTCCAAATGTTTCTGTGTCATAGTGGCCGAGATATATTGCGTTTGCATCCTGTTCTTTTGTCGGGTTGTAGTACATATGCTGCTGTTCTCCGGATATTAATATGTCTATGTTGTGTTTGTTTATTTCATTTACTGCGAAAGCGCCGCCGCCGCTTACGATTCCTACTGTCTTTATTCTTTTTTTCCCGAAAAGGTGCTTTATCCTGATTTTTGCGATTTTCTGTTCGACAAGCTTCAGGAAGCTGTCCCGGCTGCAGTCGCGGCTGAGTTTGCCGTAACAACCGCAGTTGACCTCATGATAGCTGCCGAAGGGCTCAAGGTCTTTGAGGTTCAGGAGCTTTGCCATGCAGGCGTTGTTTCCGACTTCAGGGTGGAGGTCAAGGGGAAGGTGAGCCGAATAAAGGGAAATATCGCTTTCAAGAAGGGTTTTTATTCTTTTTTTGGTTATGCCGGCTATTTTTGGGTCTGTGTCTTTCCAGAAAAGGCCGTGGTGGACAATTATCATGTCGGCGCCCAATGATTGCGCTTTCTCGAATACGTATTGGCAGGCATCGACGGCTAGTGCTATCTTTTTTATGTTGTCTCTGCCTTCCACCTGAAGGCCGTTTAGTGAGTTGTCCTGTATCTCCGCAATTTTCAGGTAATTGTCAAGGAAGTTTACTATTTCTGTGCGTTTTGGCATTTAATCACGTCCTTTTCTGTTTTGTAGCCCATGCACTAATAATATAAGGACAGAAATAAATAATTAAGCTCAAGTTAACCTCTTTACATTGAGATACCCATCATATCTCTCGTCCTTTTATTGAATTGGTACTTTATACTCATCAACAATTGTTTCAATAGCCAAAACATCTCTCACTTCAGCTGCGTCGTACCGATATAAGGACGAAATATTGAACAACCAAAAAAACGAATATTTATAAGCAAGCAAGAAAATTATATTCTATGGTATTAGTAAAAAAAGAGGGGATTATACTTGAATCTACAGATAAAGAATTTGAAAACAAAGCAGTGTTAAATCCTGCCTGCATTAAAGAAGGCAATACAGTTCATATGTTTTATCGTGCTGTGAAGGAGGGGAACTATTCAAGCATCGGCTATTGTAAGCTAAAAGGGCCTCTGAAAATTGTAGAAAGATCAGAAAAACCAATATTGTTCCCGGAATTTGATTATGAAAAACATGGCATGGAGGACCCAAGAATAGTCTTTCTTAACGGGATATATTATTTGTTCTACACTGCTTATGATGGCAAGAATGCTAGTGCAGCTTATGCAATAAGCAAAGATCTAAGGCATTGGGAGAAAAAAGGCATCATTACTCCAAAAATGTCTTATGGTGAGGCAGAAGATATATTTTGCGAGTGCAAATTAAAACAAAAATATTCCCTTTTTGAATCATTTTATAAAGATGTAATTTCAAAAGATGTCTTATTGTGGGAGAAGGATGTACACCTATTACCAAAAAAAATCAATGGAAAGTTTGCCTTGTTTCACAGAATACTGCCGGATATACAAATTGCTTACTTCAATGATTTTTCCGAGTTAACAGCAGAATATTGGAAAAAGTACCTAAAGCGATTGTCAGATTATGTTGTCCTTGAATCAAAATATTGGTATGAATCAAGAAATATTGGTGGCGGCTGTCCGCCTATTGAAACAGACAAGGGATGGCTTCTGATTTATCATGCTGTTGAGGATTCAAATGGAGGCAAGAGATATCATGCCGGAGCAGCTTTGCTGGATATCAATAATCCATGTAAAGTGCTTGGTCATTTGAGAAAACCCCTTTTTTCCCCAGAAGAAGAATGGGAAATAAGAGGGGATGTTAATAACGTTGTCTTTCCAACGGGTACTGCAATTTTCGGTGATAGGCTATATATATATTATGGTGCGGCTGATAAAAGGATTGCTGTTGCTTCAGTTAATCTAAACGAGCTTTTAGATGAAATAACAGGAGAAAGATGTGACGCCAACTGTCAGTCTGAAATTGGCTTTACAGCAGGGCAGATTTATAATGCCGGATTAAAAAAAGAAATAACTTTGACACAGCTGAAAGATATTTTAAAAAAAGATGAGAAAGTCATCTTAATGGCTGTTGGCTGGTTAGCAAGAGAAGGGAAAGTAAATTTTTCAGTTGACAATAATGATTTAAAAATGAGGATTAATGAGTAAATCTTGAATCTATTTGGTGGATACTACACCGATTGCAGAATGAGTGAAAGTTTGGGCGCTACGCTTCGAAAGTTGCATTTTTGCATATTTTCGATATGCAGCTTCAGTTTCTTCCTTAATTGCGCAAGAGGTCTACGGTCTGTCAAGCGAATGATATAGATAAGCAGATTCGTGCTCTTTCCTAGTGATGCATATGAAACGTCTCTTTTGTAAATCAAACAGTGTTGTCAGGAATGTGGAAAGGAAAAGAAGTACGTTCATATGGCTGAATGATAAGGTGATAAATTGACAACAGATGCTTACTTTAATTATTATTATGCTTTGGTACTCTTAAAAAACGCAAGGGTTTTACTATGATACAGAAAGAGAAATCATCATGGATAATGTACATGAGCACGTTTCCGCCAAGAGAGTGCGGAATAGCTACATTCACAAAAGATTTAGTTACGGCCATGGACAAAAGATTCAATCCCAAAATCAAGTCTAAGATAACTGCAATGAACAACAACTGCACAAATATTTACAACTATCCTGAAAATGTTATGTTCCAGATAAGTGATACTAACATTCACGAATATGCAGAAGTTGCAGAAAAGATTAACAAGACAGATTCTATTAAAATTGTGAATATTCAGCATGAGTTTAGTATTTTTGGAGGAAGAAAATGCAGGTATTTAATTCATTTTATTGAAGCGCTAAATAAGCCTTTTGTGGTAACTTTTCATACTGTTTTACCAGATCCTGATGATCAAATAAGGAAGGTTGTGCAGTCAATTGCCAGAAAAGCGGCATGCCTGATTGTGATGAATAATCTGGCAATCGATATTCTCAGGAACGATTATGGCCTGAATAATGAGATTATTGTTATTCCACATGGTATACATCCAGTAGACTTTAATACAAGTGTAAAAGCAAAAACCGGACTGGGCTATAAAGATAGGGTTATACTTACCACGTTTGGGATGATAAGAACAGGTAAAGGAATCGAGCATGTAATCAGTGCACTTCCGGATGTGATTAAAAAATTCCCTGATGTCTTATATCTGATTATTGGTGAAACTCACCCTTACGAGCGGAAAAAAAGGGGAGAAAAATACAGAAATTTTCTTGAAAAAAAGGTTAAAGAATCGGGACTTCAGGAGCATGTCAAATTTTACAATAAATATGTTAAATTAAATGAGATAATAAAATATCTGGAAGCGACTGATATTTATATAGCTCCCTCACTTAATCAAAAACAGATAACAAGCGGGACAATATCTTATGCGATGGGTTCTGGCAGAGTCGTTATTTCGACACCATTTTTACATGCAAAAGATGCTGTCACACCAGAAATGGGTTTGTTGGTTGAGTTCAATAACCCAAAATCGTTTTCAGATGCTATCATAAAGATATTGTCAGATCCTTTATTAAAGCAAGAGATGGAGAAGAACGCATATTCTTACACTAGAGATGCGACATGGCCAAATGTTGCGGAATCATATATGAATATTTTCAAAGAATATCTGTAGTCAAAGCACGAATTAATTGAGCAGTGCGCCTTGCCGTTTTATCACGTCCTTTCGTACATGTCGCGCATTACTTTTGTGAGGATTTTCAAGGTGTCAGCCTGTCGGGGTCCCTAGGGGTAAGGCTTGCTTCTCTTACGTTTTCCAGGCCAAGGAGGGTTTGGGTTAAGCGCTCGACGCCCATGGCAAGACCGCCATGCGGGGGCATGCCGTATTTGAAGAACCTCAGGTGGTCGAAGTCTTTGGGGTTTATGCCTTTTTCTTTTATGTTTGCTGCGCGCTCTTTGTAGCGGTGCTCTCTTATGCCGCCGCTTGTGATTTCAAGGCCTTTATAGAGAAGGTCGAAGCCAAATGAGCCTTTTTTCCCGTCTTTCATTATGTAGAACGGCTTTTTTTCAAACGGGTACCCTGTGATAAATACGAATGAGGAATTGTATTTTTTATCGCAATATTTGCAGATGCCTCTTTCCCCTTCTGGCGTAAGGTCGCATGGTTCTGTTTCAATGCCCTGTTTTTTCAGTATCTTATTTGCTTCATCCAGTGTCAGGCGGGGTATGTTTTTTGGAAAGGCCAGGTCCGCCTTGAAATCATCCAGTATATCTTTGCATCTTTCTTTTAGTTTCTCAAATATGTAGCAGAGGAGGCTTTCCTCGACATCAAGAATGTCTGAAAGTTTGTCGGTTACCATCTCAAAGTCAAATGATACGTATTCGCACAAGTGCCTTGTGGTGTGATGCGGCTCTGCGCGGTATACCATGCCGATTTCCCATACTTTGTCTATGCCTGATGCAAGCACGGATTCCTTGGAAAGCTGCGGGCTTTGCGCGAGAAATGCTTCCTTGTTGAAATAGAGGATGGGGAAGTATTCTGTGCCGCCTTCTGTTGCTGCGCCTGTCAGGCGGCACAGAATACTTC
>JAIWAJ010000038.1:0-9963 GCA_048634435.1 Methanosarcinales archaeon | reverse complement strand
CAGAATCAAAAATCAAAAGGGCCCTGACAGGCGGAAGAGACACCCTTGAAGAGCAGAAGCGCCTCGGCGGGTGCCCGCAAAAATGCACAATATTCGAGCTCTACAAGTTCCATCTCATAGACGATGATTCAAAGCTCAAAAATGTCTTTGACGACTGCAGCGCAGGCAAAATAATGTGCGGCGAATGCAAGATGCGCTGCATAGAACTCATCGCAAGCTTCCTGGAAAAACATCAGCAAAAGCGCGAAAAAGCAAAAAGCCAGCTAGACAAATTCCTGAAGTGAGTAATCATATTGACAGTAAAACCAGGCCGCACAAAACAGAAATTATGCCTATTTTCTGGTTTATCTCTAATGTTTCCTTTAAGAAAATCCTTGCAAGGATTATTGTGATAACTGGGAAAGCTGCACCGATTGGGGCAACTATTGCTGTGTATTCTGAAGTTATACCAACTCCATATGCAAGGAAGCCGACAGCTTCCAAAAGGCCAATCATTATTATAAAAAATGCTGTATTTCTTGGGAATGACATATTTTTTCCTGTTGCAGCAGAATATGCTAATATGTATGCTGTAGCAGTCGTTTTTATGAGAAGCATTGGCAGGAACCAGCTGAGTTCAGCTGCTAACACGTCAATGTATACAAAATATGTTCCCCATGCTAATGCGGCAATCACTGCATATTTTACGCCGCGTGATATATTTCCCAGTTTTAGTTTCACGAGATCATGCAACTTAAAGGACGCCAAGATTGCCCCAAGGATTGCAAGACACACCCCAACGGCCTGAAATCCGCTCAGTGTCTCATTTAGAAATATCAGGCACAATATCACAGTAACAGCCCCCCAGCAGGCAGCTATGGGGCTGATGATAGAGACTTTTCCTACCTGCAGACCCTTGTAGAACGCGAGATATGAAATGACACCAAGAAAGCCTGTAATCAGCACGATGGTTATTGTAGTGTATGAAAGAATAGGAAGCTCAAAGAATACTTGGAATATAAGAAAAAGCACGATTGCGCAGGTCATCTGGCTGTAGATAAATGTTTTTAACAGGCTTGTCTTCCTTACTGCTTTTGCAGTGAAGAAGTCAGCTGCACCCCAACAAATCATTGCGATAATGCCAAAGATTATGCCTATTGATACATCCATAATAAATGATTATTTCGATTGCTTTATTTAAGTTCCTTACGAAAGCCTAAAAGTTATTGACGTTTTTTTCTTCCCGGCTGTGATTTTACCCTCGCGCCCGAGCCATCCAAGCGCAGCATAAACCTCATTTGCCTTGAGCTTTGTCTCTTTCGAAAGCAACGTCACAGACTTCCCCCCATCTTTATTCAGCGCCCTCCAGACCTTTCCTGCACTCATACCAAACATTTTTTCTACTTTCATACTTTTCCACCACCAAAATTTAATATCACATATACTGTACGCATACCATATATAATGATTTCTATTGTAGACACCTTAAGAACAAGAAGTATGGACTTGGCGGGATTTTCGCAACCTAGCGCGCCAGCGCAACAAGATGATTCGAACCCGCGGCCTCTGCGATGCGAACGCAGCAATCTGCCAGCTGATCTACGAGCCCACCCAAACAATATTCAATTCAATAAAACACTTAAAAACATATGCTTACATACAATATCACGTGGTAAAATGCAGATAAACCTTCAAAGCCATGAAATAATACTTCTAAAATCCCTCGAGGATGGGATGCAAAGAACAATAGACGAACTTGCTGCAGCCCTGAAAACAGACCAGTCAGCCATAGTCAGGGCATCCCTGACACTTAAGAAATACGAACTCGCAGAAGTAAGTGAAAGCGAAACATACATAGCAAAACTCACCAAAGAAGGAGAAACAGCACTAAAAAACGGCCTCCCCGAAAAGCAGCTAATCCGGGAAATCATAAAAATAGGCCCCGAGGCAAAACTGGAACTCATAAAATTCACCAGCAAAAACATAGCCATCGGCTATGCAAAAAGAAAAGGCTACATCAGCATGAACAAGACAGGCAGAGGAATAATAATCGCGATAACAGCAAAAGGCCGCGACTCACTAAAAGCCCAAACCCCTGAAGAACTGCTCCTGAAAAGGGCAGTCACCACAAGAAAAGTGACGCGCGAGGAACTGGAACTCCTGAAATCAAGAAAATTAATCAACTACACATCAAAAACCATAAGAACCATAAAAGCAACACCAAAAGGCGCAGAACTCGCATCACACATAAAGATAAAAAAACAAATCTCAAGACTCACACCCGAGCTCATCAAAACAGGCAGATGGAGCAGCGTAGCACTCAGGAAATACAACACAACAGCACCGGTAAGCCCCGTATACCCCGGCAAGCGCCACTTTGTAAACCAGGCCACAGACTACGTAAGAAAAATCTGGCTCGAGATGGGCTTCAAAGAGATGACAGGCCCCATAATACAAACCTCGTTCTGGAACTTCGACGCGCTCTTCGTACCCCAGGACCACCCCGCAAGAGACATCCAGGACACATTCTTCATGGACCTGAAATCAGAAAACCCTGACAAAGACAGGAAACTCGTAGAAAAAGTCAAAAAAGCGCACGAGGAAGGCGTCTGCGATTCATCAGGATGGCAGTACAGATGGAGCCATGAGACAGCCAGGAAAGTCGTATTAAGAACACACACAACCGTCCTCTCAGCACAGACACTGGCGCAGCTAAAAAAAGACGATCTGCCCGCAAAATACTTCGCAATCGGCCGCTGCTTCAGAAACGAGGCACTGGACTGGAAGCATCTTTTCGAATTCAACCAGGTCGAGGGAATAGTGGTCGACAAAAACGCGAACTTCAGGCACCTCCTCGGATACCTGAAAGAATTCTTCAAAAAACTCGGGTTCGAAAGAGCAAGATTCAGGCCCGCATATTTCCCCTACACAGAGATGTCAGTAGAAATCGAAGTATACTACCCTGAACGCGACGCATGGATAGAACTTGGCGGCGCAGGCATATTCAGGCCTGAAGTCGTAGAGCCGCTTCTGGGCGAGCCAATCCCTGTCCTTGCATGGGGCCCCGGCTTTGACAGGATAATAATGGACTACTACAAAATCAAAGACATAAGAGACCTCTACAAGAACGACATAAAACAGCTAAGAGAAATGAAACAGTGGATGATTGGTTAAATGAAAAAAAGAATGAAAGAAGAATACTTCACAAGATTCGTACTAAAAGACGGAAAAATGGAAAAAGTGAAAGTGCGCAAAAAAGAAGCCCTAAAAGACATAAAAGAACTGCTTAAAGAGGACAAAGACTTTTTGGAAATAATGGCAAAGATGTGAATACAGAAAGCAGTATATGGTGTAACTATGCCAACAATAACCCTTGACAAAAAAAAGGTCCTGAAGCTCATCGGGAAAAAAGTATCCGACGAACTCCTGAAAGACAGGATATCAATGCTCGGTACAGACCTTGAAAAACTCGACGAAAACGAGATAACAGTAGAAATCTTCCCGAACAGGCCCGACATGCTCTCAGAAGAAGGCTTTTCCCGCGCCCTTTCCGCATTCATGGAAATAAAGCCAGGATTCAGGAAATACAGCGTAAAAAAAGAAAAATCAAAAGTAACAGTAAACAACCTTCCAAAAGAATGGCCCTACGCAGTATGTGCAATCGTCCGCAACCTCGAACTAGACGACGAGAAACTCCGCTCAGTCATACAGCTCCAGGAAAAGCTCGGAGTAACCCTCCTTAGGAACAGGAAAAAAGGCGGGATAGGCATATACCCCCTGGACAAGATAGAACTTCCCATAACTTTCACATCATACAAAAAAGAAAAAATCAAATTCAGGCCGCTGGAACATGAAGAAATGCTGACAGCCGATGAAATACTCATAAAGCACCCCACAGGCAGGGAATACGCGCACATTGTCAAAGGATGGAAACGATTCCCTGTCTTCACAGACGCCAAAGGCACAATAATGTCCATGCCCCCTATAATAAACTCACATGATGTCGGAAAAGTAACAGAAGCAACAAAAAACGTCTTTGTCGAAGGCACAGGAACAGACCTGAACACACTCAAAATCGCAATGAACATCATGCTAACAACACTTGCAGACACAGGAGGGACCATCTATTCTCTTGAGATGGACTACAGAACCCACAAATTCCCCTGCCCTGACCTGGACCCGCGAAAAATGAAACTGGACAAAAGCTATGCAAACAAGCTCCTTGGAATAGAACTCAAAGACACGGACATAAAAAAGCTCCTCTCAAAAATGGGTATCGGCTTTGAGAAAGGATACGCTCTCATCCCTGCATACAGGGCAGACATCCTCCACCCGATTGACCTTGTAGAAGACATCGCAATCGCCTACGGCTACGAGAACTTCGCTGAAAAAATACCAAAAATATCAACAATAGGGGAAGAATCAAAAGAAGCCATCTTTGCAAAAAAAATATCAGACACAGCAGTCGGCTTCAGCCTCCTTGAATGCCTGTCCTATCACCTGGCAAGCAAAAAACACCTGACAGACTTCATGCGCAAAAAAGACGAAAACATAATCACAACAACAAACGCAGTAAACATAGAATACACAGCCCTGAGAAACGCGCTCCTGCCCGGACTCCTGAAAATCCTCTCTGAAAACACACACAACGAATACCCCCAAAAGCTGTTCGAAGTCGGGAAAATCATAAAACCCGGCAGGACAAGCGAAACAAACTCATGTGAAACCTTAAGCTGCTCTGTAATAATAGCAGACATAAAAGCGGAATTCACAGAAATAAAAGCAATACTTGAAAGCATCCTGAACAGCCTCGCCATAGCATACACAATAAAAGAAGCATCCCATCCCTCATACATAGACGGCAGGTGCGCACAAATTCTCATAAACCAGAAACCCCGAGGATTCCTCGGCGAAATTCACCCCCAAATCCTGAACAACTTCAATCTTGAAGTGCCCGTCAGCGCATTCGAAATCCAATTCAATGAAACAGACTACGCGTGATACAATGGAAGCAGACTACAAGAAACTTGGACTGAGATGCGGGATAGAGATACACCGCCAGCTTGCATCAGAAAAAAAACTATTCTGCAACTGCCTGAACGAAAAAAGCGAAAATCTCCCGCTCAAACTCTCAAGAAACCTCCGCGCAGTAGCAGGCGAACTGGGCGCAGTCGACAGGGCAGCATCACACGAAGCAAGAAGAGCAAGAACCTTCATCTACAACTACGAGCCGAAAACAGCATGCCTCGTAGAACTGGACGAGGAGCCGCCATGCGACATAAACAAAGAAGCCCTCGACATCGCCTTGACAATATCACTCATGCTCAACATGAAAATAGTAGACGAACTCCACGTGATGCGAAAAACCGTCGTAGACGGGAGCACAGTATCCGGGTTCCAGAGAACCGCGCTCCTCAGCTACAACGGCCACATCGAAACAGATAAAGGTCGCGTAGGCATAATCAACCTCAGCATAGAAGAGGACTCAGCACCAAAGATTCTGGAAGAAGGCAGCACAATCCACTACAGGCTCGACAGGCTGGGCGTGCCCCTGGTCGAGATAGGAACAGACACAGACATAGTGTCCCCCGACCATTGCAGGGAAGTGGCAGAGAAACTGGGCATGATCCTGAAAAGCACAGGCAAAGTCAAAAGAGGCATAGGCACCATCAGGCAGGACGTAAACGTATCCATAAAAGAAGGCGCAAGAGTAGAAATCAAAGGCGCGCAGGACTTAAGAATGATTCCTGAACTCGTAAGGCTTGAGATAGAAAGGCAGAAAAGCCTCGTTGACCTGCGAAGCGAACTTAAAAAAATGAAATTCAAAAACCAGAAATGCAGCATGATTGAGGTCACAGATATCTTCAAAGCATCAGAATCAAAAATAGTGCAAAACAAACACATCCACGCAATAAAAATCAGCAGCATCAGCGGATTCTTCAAAAAGAAACTCCACAAACACAGGACCCTCGGCAACGAAATCGCAAACTACGCAAGAGTAAAAGCGCACATAAAAGGCATCATCCACACAGACGAGAACCTCGAAAACTACGGGCTTGAAACAGAGTTCGAAAAGCTAAGAACCAGGCTAAAAGCGCATAAAGACGACATGCTAATCATCGTCGCAGCAGACAAGGAAACCTCATCTGTCGCCCTGAACGCCGTCTGCAACCGCATCAGCCAGCTGCTTTCAGGCATTCCGGAAGAAACAAGAAGAGCCCTCCCGAACGGGGACAGCGAATACATGAGACCCCTTCCCGGCGCAAGCCGCATGTACCCGGAAACAGACGTGCACTCTGTCATCATTGATAAGACCATGATCAAGAGAATCACCCTCCCTGAAACACTCGACGAAAAAAAGAAAAGATTCCAGAAAGACATGGGCCTGAACACAGAACTTTCCCTGCAGATAATCAACTCAGACTATCTTGAGCTGTTCGAAAAATGCATTAAAGAACACAAAGCAGACCCAAAACTAGCCGCCAACATCTTCGTAAACATCCTCCCGGACTTAAAGACGCGCGAAAACATAAACACAGGCAACATCAAACCCCAGGACTTCTTTGACATATTCAACCTGATAAAATCAGGAAAAATAACAAAAGACGTAGTACCCATAATATTAAAGCACGCAGCAGAATCAGAGTTATCGGTTCCAGAGATTGTGAAAACAAAACATCTTGGTACCATGAGCGAAGATGAAGCCAAAAAGATTATTCTCAACATCATAAAAAAAGAAAAAGGCTCCCAGATGAAATACATCATCGGCAAATGCATGGGCGCCCTCAAAGGCAAAATCGAAAACAAGAAAATCGTCGACACAATCAAGCGCGAGATAGAGAAATAGATATATTTTGCAACCTAAGCCGCTAACTATGCATCTCACTGAATTCAATTGTCTTACTGTCTGTCGTCATTAAAGTATTAATAATCCGCCCCAGCACATCATACCTTTGTCCGGAATCCATATCCTTAAAAAGATGTGTCGTATCTCTATTTGATTTCGACATTTTTTTGCCGTCAACAGTTACCATTGGACCAATATATACGTCTGGAGGATTTTCTGTAAGAATAGCCATCATACTTTGTACTATTTTGTATTTCGACATACTTTTTGCACCATAAGCGATATCATAATCTCCTCCGAATAGATGTATAATATCCTGACCTTCATCTGATACGAGTATATCCTTGACTGGAGGTATTATATAGTGTAATGCGTAGCGTCCTACATCCTCGAGGGAAACCACCACAATATCCTCTTCACAGTATGGATTCTTGCATTCTTTTTCGAGTGTTTTATCAGACCTATTGATAGTTGCATATCCAGCGTCTAATAGATTACATGACGGACATATTATGGAATATGGTACTTTCGAAAGAGTTTTCTTTTTTTTCTTAGAGCCGAGCCATATTCGTTTTAGTTCAAGCAATATCTGCTCATCCAATACAATTTTCTTGAACAATTCAAGCATATTTTCATTATCTCTCATTTTTTCTGAAAAAATAGATATCTCTACATTCTCTTTTATAGTACTTTCATCAATCTCTAAAATATCAGCATAAATGTCAACAGCAGATCTAATTTCGTATTTTGTTCTCTCTTTATTCGGAATCCTGCCTGTCTTAGCAAGATAATAAGGGACACCTAAAGGTACTCTGTTATCGAAATCCAGGTCAGTAACACAGATCTCGACATCAATACCAGGGTGTTTGGACAAATATATCAACGGCAACGCAATTGTGTATAATGTACCTGGATGAATGGAGTTACCTGAAGGCGTGATACCCATACTGATTTTATCATACTCCCGATTAAGTAGTTCCTGAATGTCATATTTAATTGCATTGCCCGCCATTTGGTTCCACCTTTGAGATCCAAGCCATAACCGAAAGCCCAATGTACCTCAGGTTAAGGTAGCTCTGCACTCTCTAGTTGCTAAACAGTAGTTAATGTTTAAAAATCTTTTCATTATTTGGTCATATTTTTCAGATTCCTGAAACCCTGCAATCAGTTGAAAGAAAATCTCACAAACATATTTAAAGATTAAATCAGGATAACTTATCCAGATTTAACAGGAAGCATCTGATTTTTCAGCCGGTGAATGAAATGATAGAAAAAATCCTGGGAATTGTTGACATCCTTGTAGCTATCCTGATTTTCTTTGGTGACGTCCCGGGCCCAAAATTATTCGTCAACGCAATCGCATTCCTGCTCCTGGCAAAAGGCGCCGTCTCCCTCGTATACTTCCCCTTCCTCTACATCCCGGGCATCCTCATGGGCATAATAGACGTCTTTGCGGTCCTGCTCCTCTACTTTGGAACAATCCCTCTCGCACCCATCAAAGGCATACTAATCATAATAATACTGATAAAATCCCTGCCAAGACTATTAATGGACGCAGTCAAAATCATAGGATAACCCCTACAGAAATATCTTCTTCAGTTTCCTGATGCTTGGAGTAGCATCCTCAATCGAGAAAGCCTCAAGAATCACAGGACCATTATACTTTATACCCCTAAGTGCCCTGTACGTCTCCCTGAAATTAATATCACCCTTTCCAACAGGCAGATGCATATCCATCTTCTCTCTTTCGCCGTCAATCACATGAACCTCGCGTATCCTCTTCCCGAGCTGCTTTATAAAATCAGCCTGCCCGAACCCCGCGCAATTAGCATGAGCCGTATCAAAGCAGAAAAAGCAGTCTTCCAGCAGCAATAACGTATCCGGATTAGAGAACAGCTCACCCATATTCGGCAGGTTTTCAACAACCACATTCACACCATTGCCCTCCCGTGTTATCTCATAGAGCGATTTAATGACACTCTCCACAATCTGCCCAAGAAAAAACATATCAAGCCCCATGGGCCGATAAGGATGAACAACAACATTCTCAATATTCATCTTTTCCGCAAACTGTATGTGCTCATTGATTATTTTCACAGACAGCTTTCTCCATCTCTCGTTTGTCGCGCCGAGATTCACCTCAAATATAGGCGCATGATACGTATATCTGAAACTGTAGCCTGAAAGCATATCCTTAAACGCAGACAAATCAATATCTTTTATGTTATAAGGGTCAAGTATCGACAGCTCAACATACTTCAGTTTGTGCGTCTTGGCGAAATTGAGAGCCACCTCTTGCGTTAAAAACAACCTCTCACTCATCGTAAGAAAATCCTGCGAATATATCTCGCCTGTCGAGATTGTTGTGCTGGCACCGAGTTTCACTGCATCATCTCCCGATAAAGTAGTTTGGTTTCGCCTCAATTATCTCTGCCTTCACAATCTCTCCAAGTTTCGCCTGCTTCAGCATAATTGGTTTATACGCAAAATTCCTTGCAAGATACATATCCTGAATTTTCCGCGTAACCGCCACCTCACCCTGCCAGTGTATCCATGCATCATTGTTCCTCTCTTTGATTTTGTCATAAAGCTGATCAATCTCAATCAACCTGTTCTTGATTTTCCACGGCGCAATATGCGACAGCCCCGCCTTCGTAAACGGCCTGCTGCTGTAGACATAGACATTGATCAAATCAGGCTTTGTCTCCTTGATTACGTCTACTGTCTTGCCAAAATCCTCATCTGTCTCACCCGGGTAGCCTATCATGACATCAGTGGATATCGTGACATCCATATATTTTTTCCTGAAAGCTGCAACTATCATCTGGTATTCTTCTCCCGTATAATTCCTCTTCATCTCCTTCAATATCCTGTTGGACCCTGACTGGAGCGGCAGGTCCAGGTACCTGTACACTTTTGGATGATTGAACGACAATATAAGATCATCAAGAATCGGAAGAACATTTGCAGGATTCATCTGCCCCAACCGTATTTTAAAGTTCCCAGGGATAGCAGACAACCGCCTGACAAGCCCCGGCAGTTTCACGCCCTTGTCATGCCCGTACGACGCCACATCCTGCGCAGTCAATCGTATCTCAACACAGCCGTCATTCACCGCATTCTGGACCTCCCTGATT
>JAIWAJ010000037.1:0-9985 GCA_048634435.1 Methanosarcinales archaeon | reverse complement strand
GCTCATCCTCCAGCCGATGCCAATTGTGAGTAGCGTCGGTGTACTCGGTAAGCATTGGTTCAGTGCTGAACGCCTGGCCCGTGCTATCCACCACTTGCCAGTGATAGGTGATCTCGATGAACGGAGGGATGGTCTGAGCAAAGGTACTCCATACAGCGGTCAAATTCACCTCTGCACCAGGCGTGAAGGGTTCCGGAACGACCCATGTTATAGTCTCCTCCCATCCCACCTGAAGGTACAGCTCAGCCTTGACGATATCTCCCGCATCACTACGGACCAGCAGGTGAAAGGTGAGATCGTCAGGGAAGTGACTCTCGACCGACTGACTCAACACCTGAATGGACGGCCCCTGGGTAATAATAGTGGGCTGAGTATCCATTGTGCCCACCAAGACCAGCGCTAATAGGGCGAACATTTTTCTCATCATGAACAACTCCTGGAGTAGGATTGAATACTCATGTCTGAGGATGGCTATTGCGACCTTGACTGCGGCTACAGCGGTATTGTCGTTAAGAGGCTTTATGAAGATGATGTGTGCGATCTTGATTGCGCAGGGCCGGTCAATTCCACTACAGGTGACTGGCTCGACCGGGTTGAGAACGGAATCTGCGATCCTGACTGCGGGGGGTTGTATGACCCGGACTGCGGCAAGTGCGGCGGTCCTGGTGATAGCTGCACAGAGGATCCATGCTGCGGCCCTGATATGGGCTTGGATCTTGTATGCTGTCCAGGGACTCTGATTTGCGCGGAGAATAAGGTAGATACACCTGCATGCTGCGGCAATGGATGGTGCGAGATTGGCCCGTTTTCTTCTGCGTCTGCGGACATGGCAGGACAGGTAGGTAAATGGCCTGAGGGTATGGATGGGACGCATCCGAAGAACTGGGAGAATGTGTATAGTTGTTTCGATGATTGCGCCAACAGGGCGGATGGGGTCTGTTATGGTTTGCAGACTTGTGGCGGGGCTGACAGGCCGTTTTGTGATCCTGATTGCACTGGTTCTGGAAATGGTTGCGGATATTATTGCCAGCATGCTTGTGGTCCTGATGCTGATTGTATGGGTGCTATCGGAGTCGGGGGTGCGAGCCAGAGTGGAAATGGGTGTTTAAGTGTTCAGGATAGTGTTTGCGATTCTGCTGATTGCCCGTCGGGTGATTTTAAGCAATGGGATCCTGACTGCACGAATTGGGACTGTGGGAAAAAGGTTGATATCGGCAAGTGGACCAAGTCTGTTGTTGATGATGGCGGCGAGGTGTGGTATGCAGATGCTCTTGAAGTTTGCGATGACGAAGTTGTGAAGTTCCTTGACAGGCGCGGCTGGGATATCGGCCAGGTGATCAGGAACTGGAAAGCGAAGACGCCGGATGGATGGGGATTTGATGCCACCAGGTATTCAGCAGCGCTTGTACAACCTGCGTCTGAGACGATAGCGCATAATGAAGACTATTTCACGGATTTCAATGACTGCTGTCCTCCGCAGAATACATGCTACGGTACTTGCGCGCCCAGGGGTGGAGTTCCCACGATAAGAGATTATGATAAATGCTGCAAGGTAGGCTTTTGCGGAGACCACTCGGCTGCTGTGACCAGTGTACTGAGAACGCTCGGGGTTCCGGCGTATAATGCATGGTCTGCATTATATAATGCCGGTGGCGGCGCCGGCCATGCATGGAACCTTTTGCATTGCGATAGTTCTATTGAGTATTTGGGAAAATACGGCACTTACCGGTTGTTTCAGGATGGGAAGTTCATTATTGATGAGTGCAATGCTGCCGGTGATGGTGAGTGGATTGTAGTTGATGCAACAGGCCATGGAGTGTTTCCACTCAAAACAGCAACTGGACAGTCATACTGCACTGCTATGAAAGACCTCTGGAATGATGACGGCAGGTATGCTTTCCAGGGTATAGTATGTGACGGGACACCGGTAATAGCTACGGATACTAACTGTGAGGTCTCTGGCAGTAATGTGCTCTGTGAATGTCAGGGGTGCACAGGCTGTGTTATAAATCATCCGCATGCCAACCAGGAAGGTTGCACTGTCAATTCGGGCCAGGTATCGTGCCCATTTAAAAGAAACCCACAGGAAGCAGGCAATTCAATGGGATGCTGATGTGAATGGCTGCGAATGGCTATAATATGAAAATCAGAAATACATATTAACTCCAGTATTCACAGATAGTATATGCCTAATGCAGCAACCCATATATTGATACCAATTATTCTGGCTGATATTATCCGGGATTACAGGATGAAGGATAAGAAGTATTTCACGAATAAGCATATACTTCTTTGCGGAATCGGCGGCATACTTCCTGATCTGGATGTGGCTGTAGGTCTTGTAGTGAGCCTGTTCACAGGCTCGTCACCCATGATATTTCATCGCACGATAACGCACTCGATATTTATCCCGCTGATACTTCTGGTGATGACTGCGGCATTGAAACATCTGGGAAAAAAAGAAGCATATAAGGCAGGTATTATGATAACAGCGGGGTATGTGATACATCTTATGCTTGACTTTCTTTTGATAGATTATATTATGCCGTTCTATCCATTCAGCACTGTAAAGATGGGGCTGAATATCATAAAAGCGGATAGTTTTGGCACGACCCTGATGCTTGCACTGGACGCTGTGATACTTCTTGCATGGCTCATACATGAGCAGATAAAGCATAGGATTATTGACTATATTTAGGGTTTGGTTATTCTCGATTTATGCGTTCCAGTCCTTTGCTTTGAACATAATTATTAAAGTTTAATAAATAATATAAAAACCCAATAGGGATAAATGTATGATGCCATAACAGTTACAATGGTTCAATGTTTAAGAGAGGGTATTCGTGAAATTCAAAGATGTAGAAAAGAAATGGCAGGAGCGCTGGCAGAAGGACGGCGTGTTTCGGGTGAAGGAAGAGGTGAAAAAGAAGAAATACTACTGCCTTGAGATGTTTCCTTATCCTTCCGGCAAGCTTCATATGGGGCATGTCAGGAATTATTCTATAGGGGACTGCCTTGCGAGGTACAAGAGGATGCAGGGGTACAATGTCCTTTATCCTATGGGCTATGATTCGCTTGGGCTCCCGGCAGAGAATGCTGCGATAAAGAATAAGAGTCATCCGAAGCAGTGGACTGAGAAGTGCATCGGGATGATGAGGGAGCAGCAGGACAGGATGGGGTTCTCGTATGACTGGTCGAGGGAAGTGGATACCTATAAGCCTGAGTATTACAGGTGGAACCAGTGGATATTTCTGAAGCTTTATGAGAAGGGGCTTGTTTACAAGAAGGAGGCGCCAATCAACTGGTGCCCGAGGTGCCGGACTGTTCTTGCAAATGAGCAGGTTGAGGATGGCAAATGCTGGCGCTGCCATTCTGTTGTGGATGAGAAGAGCCTTGAGCAGTGGTTCTTCAAGATTACGGCGTATGCTGATGAGCTCTTGGATGATATTGACAAGCTGGAAGGCTGGCCTGAGAGGGTCAGGGTCATGCAGAAGAACTGGATTGGGAAGTCGTGTGGGACTGAGATTGATTTTGAGGTTGTGGATTCGGATATTACTGTATCCACGTTTACGACTAGGCCGGATACAGTATTCGGGATAACTTATCTTGTGTTTGCGCCTGAGCACCCGCTTGTGGCAGAGCTTGTGTATGGCACGCCTTATGAAAAGAAGGTCCGGGATTTTGTTGGGAAAGTGAAGAAGCTTTCGACTATCGAGCGTACTGATGAGACAAAGGAGAAGAATGGGATGTTTATTGGAAAATATTTTATAAATCCTGTTAATGGTGATAAGTGTCCTTTATATATTGCGGATTATGCGCTTATGGGATATGGGACGGGCGCTGTTATGGCGGTTCCTGCTCATGACCAGAGGGATTTTGAGTTTGCGAAGAAATATGGGCTATCCCTTAAGGTGGTTATCAGCCCAAAGGGTAAGAAACTTAATTTGAAGACGATGAAAAAGGCGTATGTTGAGCCCGGCATCATGGTCAATTCAGATAAGTTTAATGGCACCGGCAATGAGGCTGCAAAGGAGAAGATAACAGGGTACCTGATTGCTGAGGGCTGCGGGAGGAAGGCGGTCAATTATAAGCTGAGGGACTGGCTTATCTCAAGGCAGAGGTACTGGGGGACACCAATACCTGTTGTGAATTGCGCGAAGTGCGGCCATGTCCCGGTTCCTGAGAAGGATCTGCCTGTGGTTCTGCCGGAGAGTGCGAAGTTTGCGGGGGCGGGGAATCCTCTTGATAAGGTAAAGGAGTTTGTTGAGACGAAGTGCCCTAAATGCGGCGGCCCTGCCAGGCGCGAGACGGATACGATGGATACGTTTGTTGATTCTTCGTGGTATTTTTTCAGGTATACGTCGCCGCATGATAAAAATGTTCCTTTCAACAGGGAGAGCGCCAAGTACTGGATGCCTGTTGACCAGTACATCGGCGGGATAGAGCATGCTATTCTTCATCTTCTTTATGCGCGGTTTTTTACTAAAGCTTTAAGGGATTTGGGGTTGACGGATATTGATGAGCCGTTTGGGAGGCTTCTTGCGCAGGGGATGGTGCTGAAGGATGGCGCCAAAATGTCGAAGTCGCTTGGCAATACTGTGGACCCGGGTGAAATTATGGATAAATACGGGGCGGATACTGCGAGATTGTTTATACTTTTTGCGGCGCTTCCTGAGAAAGAACTTGAGTGGTCGGATAAAGGGGTGAAGGCAGCCTACAGGTTCCTGCAGAGGGTCTACAGGGTTGTGGAGGCTAACAAGGGGAGCTATACAAAAGGAAAAATAGATATGGCGGGTCTTGATACTGATACGAAGAACCTGCTTTCGAAGACTGAGAAGGCAATATGCGGGGTTACAGAGGATATTGATGCGCATAAGCTCAGTTTTGCGATTGCAAAAATAATGGCTCTTGTGAATGAAATCAACAGGCATGCGAAAAGAGTTGAGAAGCTCTCGAAAATGCAGAAGATTGTCCTGTCAAGAGCGATTGATGCGCTTCTTCTCTTACTGAGCCCCTTCACTCCTCATCTTGCAGAAGAGAACTGGGAGCGGCTTGGAAACAAAGCTTATGTGTCGACATACTCATGGCCGAAATACAGGGAAGAGTATATAGACAAGGCTGCTGAGAGGAGAGAGGAGCTGGCAAAGTCAATCCTGGATGACATAAAGGAAATCCGGAAAATAGTGAGTAGGGTCCCGGAGAAAGTAAATATTTATCCCAGCCCTGCGTATAAGTACAAAATATACGGGATTGCCCTTGAAAAGCCGAAAAATCTTGTGCAGGAGATCATGAAGCATGATGATATAAGGAAGAGAGGCAAGGATGCGGTAAAATATGCAGGTGCATTGATGAAGCGCCACGACCTTTTGGAAATCATGCCTGAAGCAGAGGAGAAAGAGGCAATATGCGATGCGAAGGAGTTCTTTGAAAAGGAGCTTGAGTGCGCTGTTGTGATCATAGAAAAAGAAGGGGCGTCTGAGAAGGCCGGGCGCGCAGAGCCGGGGAAGCCCGGGATTGAGATTGTTTAGGGATTGTATTTCCGGCAAAAAGGCGCATCTTCACCAAATAATTTATAAACTATGAGAGTTAAGTATAGTCTGGTGAGTATGGTGAAGACGAAAGACCACAATCAGCTGCTTGATATCCTTAATGAGGTGCTTGCGCAGACAACGAGGATGGATAAGGCAATTGACAGGCTCGAGAGAAAGATGGATACGCTCTCCAGAAAAGATGGTAAGTAGCTGCTATAGGGGTAAATATGATTGATCTGAAAGAGCAGACTGGGCTGGATATTGTGTATGATGTCCAGAACAATGTGATGATAGTTGAGGGGAGGAAGATGCTGCCAACTGTCCGCAGGCTTAAGGATATGGCTGATGTCATATTTGACAGGAAGTGGCTTGGCAAGGCTGATACTGAGGAAAAGCTATATTATATGTTTCGCGATGTGTCAAGAAAAGAGGATGCGCATGAGATTGAGAAGAATAATCTGCGCTATGATATTACAGTCATACCTGCCGGCGCCCTTGGCCATGAGTTTGTTAAGACCGCGGGGCATGCGCATCCGGTTGTCCCGAATACCAGTGTGACTTATGCTGAACTGTATGAGGTAATAAAGGGTGAGGGGCTTTATCTCCTGCAGAAAACTGATGGGAAGAAAGTGCGGGATGTGTATTTTATAAAAGCAAAAAAGGGCGATAAGATAATTATCCCTCCTGGTTATGCGCATATCACGATAAATATGCAGGATGATATCCTCGTAATGTCTAACTGGGTGGCCCGGGATTTCAAGTCAGTTTACGGGGGCATAAAGGAATTGAAGGGCGGTGTGTATTTCGTGACTGCGGAGAAAACATTAAAGAATCCTGTGTATCACAATATGCTGAATGTCATCAAGTTTAAAAAGCCGGATAAGTGCGTGCTTCTCGGGCTCAGGAGAAATGAGCCGATATACAATATGATTCGCAATCCTTATCGCCTGAAGTTCCTTACAGAGCCAGAGAATCACAAGAGGCTGTTTAATCATATCATGGATAAGCCGTTTGAGGAAGTTCCGCTTGATCAATAGTTTTCAAGGTCGCCAAGCAGGCCTGCTCTTTTTTTGCTTTTTGTGGAAAATAGTTTTTTCTCGAGTGTGTCGAGCCTTTTTGCGATAGCTTCCTGCTTCTTGTATATCTCAAGCATGCCGAGCCACATCTGGGTCATCTGCGGGTCGTCAGTACCTTTGTAAACATGCTCGTATTTTGATGTCTGGGAGAGGAGTGCATTGAATTTTATGGAGTTGCCAGTGTCTAGTTTGAGTCTCCAGTCGAATTTCTTTTTGGGCATGCTCTGTCAATTAGACAATAAATTATAAATATGTTCCAGTAGAAATAGCGAATGATTATTCGTATCCTCCATCTATATAACCACTGCTTCTGGAATTCATAATAATTTCACTATCATATTCTATTACAATCTTCTTTCCCCTAAAACATTCTCCTTTTGAACCCCTATCTACAGCGTCATTTGAAGTAACTTCTACTTCATCTCCGGAACTGACAACACAGTCCGGATTACATGCAACTTCCTGACCATTCAGTACTTTTATTGTCACATCTTTTCCAATATTATTTACTAAGGTTATTCTAATAGTCCCGTCTGTTTTCACAGTAAACTTAGTAGGTGTTACTGAATTAGTCATGGAAAATCCAAAGATACCAATCGGACAATCGGATGTGGCTGAATCATCTTCCGCGGTAGTTTCTTTTGTATGTGAGACAGGAATTGGAAGAGATGTTATTTTTTTAACAACGCTCGCGACATGACCTTCCGAAGTTGTAGGAGAGATATGTCCGACCTGAATGATATACTTCCGGTCATGTTTCCAGAAGAAATAATACCCATTTCCATGTATTTCGTTGTTGATTATTAGTTCATTCATTTTTACATTTCCAGCAGAGATATCCTTATTGTGTGCTGTGCCATATCTATCTTTCGCATTTTTTAATGCCTGCTCTTTTGCCATATTAAAGCAGTTTTCGATATCTTTCTTACTTTTGCACTGAAGCACCAGTACTGCAATTTTATTGTTCGTATTATCTGTATATTCCATCTGACCGTAACCTACGAGGTTGCCAAGTTTTTGTTTAGAGTATTTAACATAATAATTTTGATCGAGGTCTAATTTTGTTTTTATCATTGAGAATACGTCTTCGATTGTTTCGTCGCCAGAAGTACCTGAATTGCTGGCACAGCCAGAGATTATAATGATAGCGATGATAGGTATAAGATATTTTTGTGGAGCGATCATGGTCTGTTATTTGCTTTACATGTATATAAAAGTTTTTGACTAGGGTTTGGGCAACTGGAGAATGTGGTAAATTATTTGTCACATGCTTTCTTTGGATCCAGAACCAAAGAGGTTCACCATGCAAAACGTTGTTATCTTTTGATGATAACTATCGTAAGGTTTATAAATTTACCTGTCAATCTGTATCTATAATGACTAAAGACATCTAAAGACAACTGAAGACAGTTGGTTTTCTTTAGGGTTGGAAGAGGTGCAATGCTTATGTATAAGGATAAAAAGCGCGAGTATATTAAACCAAAAGAATATATGACGCATAAAACTCCTGAGATGGGAAAGCAGGATTACGAGGGTGAGCCGCTTTCAAAAAAATACCAGGAAACTGACAAGGAAGATCTTTTGTATAAGATCGCAAGCAGGGCGCCCCGGCCAGAGGAGGAGCCGCCGGAAGATGTGAAGGCTGCGGATACTATAAAGATTATGCAGAAAGAGAGTGTTCCAAGGGAAGATATTGACGGGATAGAGTCTCTTAAATGCGTCAGCCCAGTGATTATCGGCAATCTTTTTGACAGGGTGAAGTTTCTTGAGGACAGGATAGCGGAGCTTGAGGAAGCGCTGCGCTTAAGGGGCGAGATACATACTGAGATTGTGGAGGATATAGACAAGGATATATCTGATAAAGAATCGTTTGCAAGGGCGTGCGCGGATTTTGATGATCTTCGGAGCATCAAGCTGCACATATCAATGCTTCGCCAGCAGAAGAGAAAGGAGCTGTTGCAGCATTTCCATGACACGCTTGAACTGAATACAGAGCTTCGGGCGCTGAAGGAAGAATATCATAGTGAAAAAAAGATAGTGTCTTTGTTTGACGGCATCGGGGGTGTTTAGATGGAGCGCAGGACAAGACCCCTGATTGCGAGAAGCAGATATTCCGGCAGTTCTGAGATTATGCGGGAAGTTGCGAGGCTTGTGCCTATACTTGGTGCGAAAAACGCGACTAAGCTTGAGAAAGCTTATCTTCTCGGTGACGAGGAGACGCGGGCGCGTATCATGTCGATTATAGATGCGCTGAAAGCTTCTGCGTTTACTGATGATGATTTGCGAAAGTCTGTGCTTATGGAGCCTCCGCCTGAAGAGGAGTGCATTCGCGGTGATCTGAATGTCGGGCATGTTCTTTACGGCAAGAGGAGGCTGTATCCCTTGATGTATGACAAGGAGCATCTTCTTACCCATATGGGTATATTCGGGTCATCAGGATACGGTAAGACTAATCTTGTGTACCGGATGATTGATACGCTTGCAGACCAGGATGTGCCTATAGTTATATTTGATTTTTCAAAGAGGAACTACCGCGACCTGATAGGCATACCCAAGCTGAAGGAGCGCATGAAGATATATACTGTCGGGAGAGAGGTATCCCCGTTTCGGTTCAACCCGCTGGTTCCGCCCAAAGGCGTGACCATTACGCAATGGGCGAAAGAGTTTTCTGAGATATTTGACCATTCTTACTGGCTGCTCGGGGGCGGGAAGCATATTGTGCTTAAGGCGCTCGGTGATATTTATGAGCGCCCGGCAAAGGTGCCGCGAATAAAGAGCTTGCGGAACTGGATGTATGCGTACGGTGAGTCAAAGGTATCTGCAAGAGAGAGGAACTGGATGGCGACTGCTGAGAGGCCTGTTGAGTCCCTGAATTTCGGGGATACGGGCAAGGTGTTTGAGACTGATGCCGGTATAATGCCCTCCACATTTTTCAAGTCAAATGATATTACTGTGCTTGAGCTTGATGCGCTTTCGCCGAATGACCGCTCGTTTTTTATTGAGATTATTTTGCAGTGGCTGCGCGACTGGCTTTTGGTTGAGGGAGACAGGGAGAAGCTTGCAGGGGTCATTGTGCTTGAGGAAGCTCACCATCTTATCAACAGGGAGAAGTCCAAGCGCCTTGGCACGGAAAGCGTGATTGATGTCATATTCCGTGAAATAAGGGAGCTTGGGGTCGGCATAATATATACTGACCAGCACCCGTCGATGATAAGCTATCCTGCTCTCGGGAATACGAGCACTCATGTGTATATGAATCTCGGGCTTGATTCGAAGCAGAATTCTGATATTGAGGATGCGAGCAATATGCTTGGCATTGACTACCATGAGGACGGGAGGTATCTTCGGAAGCTGCCTGTCGGGCACGGGTTTATGCTT
>JAIWAJ010000036.1:0-10226 GCA_048634435.1 Methanosarcinales archaeon | reverse complement strand
TCAAACAAAACTCTGGAAAATGTCCTGGTAATACCTGCAAATTATCCATTGGGATGGCTCGTAGAGCCCGTAAAAATCGATAAGATCGAAAGGGAAGAGGAAAAAACAATTACAGTGCAGTACGTGCCAAGCACATGGCACCCGGAAACAATACTTTTTGATATAATCACACAAGACGGGACAGAATACACCACACATTCACTGCAGTTAAAGGAAGAAGAGCATAAGAAAGAGCTGATTAGCAAAAACACGATAATTATCATCCTGTTTGCAGTGATTATCCTGTTGTCAATCGAAATTCTAAGATTAAGGAAAAAAAGAAACAAAACAAAAGAACATGAAACTCCTGCCAAATCATATACCTACAAGGCACCTGAAAATAAAAAAAGACATTAGCGCATCTTCTTTTTATTCCCGGGTGGGCCTGATATTTCATACTTAAAATATTAATCACATAAAATATATCTCAATATAGCAATATAGAACAATAAAACTATCTGAACATATCACCACCAACCTTTATATTCAGGTAAAATCATAATAATAACAATTCTTTCTTAGCTGATAGCACAACATATCGACACATTAATATATTAATATATAAAGCTTTCTTCCCCACATATAAGCGGATTGGAGTTCCGGATTAACCCATACAGGTTGATTCGCATAAATGTTGTAAAGGAGATAGGCCTTATCCCTATGTAAATCGCAATACATCCCCGCCACCATGCGATTTATGCATCGTGGCAATGATACATCAAAACACATTATGCCCCGGCAAAATATATGGGAAAAAACAGCACATATAATATCTCAAAAATACAAGTGCCAAAAACATCAGGGCCAACGAACTTCAATTCAGGGTTTATTGGGAGATGAGACATAAACCTTGAATTGGTCATTTAATGGGAAAGAGAGATACAAGATGCCTCTGCGGCTGCTCTTCTAAGAAGAAGCCTGTGGATTACGCGGTCAGTGGAATATTCTTCATTGTAACAGCAATATTACTTTATCTCTCCCACGGTGCATTTGCAGTCGAAGACAACGAACCGCCGGAACTAAACATAATCGGCCCGGCCAACCGTTCAGGAGACAACGACGGAAAAATATATTTTAACTATATTGTAACAGACACAACATCTGGTATTAACCTCTGCGAGCTCTACATCGACGGTAAACTCAAAAACTCAAGTTCATATATAGAAGAAGGCTTAGAGCAAACATTCTCATGGAGCACAGTAAACTACACAAAATACGAATGGTATATAAGATGTATTGACGACTCTCCAGCAACCAACGAAAACATATCATCAACAAGAGAGTTTTCCATACTCTACACAGGAAACTTTGACGGGAACACCACAAACTTCACAAACACAGATGTCTACTCAATAATAAATCTCACTCTGGAAAAAACAGAGTATGGTCAAATCGTATACAATGAAACAAAAGACCTAAGCGAAGGCCATGACCTGTACAAGCATTTTGACTTCCATCCAAACGAAGTTGGAGTTTCACATTATCATGAGAACGAAGATTTGGACAGCTCAGGAAAGATAACATTCTACAACCTCAACAGGACATACGCACCGGTTATATTAGAAAACGGAACAATATCCTCGTTTTGCACATTCGTAAGCTATGACAGCGTCACAGGAACCCTCATATTCAACACAACAAACATGAGCCTTTTTTCAACAACATCAAACTCCGACCTCGTCGTATGGGACGGGACAAACCTCGACGGCCTGTATGCAGGAAAGACACGCGGACCTGACGAGCAGGTGACATTCTTTGCAAACTACACAAGCACCGCATCAGGCGAAAGCATAACAGGCGCCATATGCACCATAAATTTCACAGCCGGCGGTTCAGCCATAATGACATGGAACGCAACAAAACAACTCTACGAGTACAACAGAAGCTTCACCACAAGCGGCTACAAAACATTCAACGTCACCTGCTCAAAGAACGAATATGAAAAGCTAACAAGATTAGAGGGCACAAACATCGTCTACGAAGTCGACCACAACACAAACGGCACAACATGCGCAAACTCAACAGCAGGAGGCGCCTCACTGCCGACGAACGCCCACGGCGCACCCGATGGCTCATACGCATCCTTAAATAAACTGGCTGAACTATACTCGACAGGATACGACACATCAGGTCTCATCGGCCATATTACAACCATTGAAACTGCACTGACATACTACGCCACCACAAAAAGCCACTACACTGAAATATACTACGACATCAACGGCAACTACCCTACCACATACGAATCCCAGGCCCCCGACGGCGGAACATCAGTCGCCCCCCTCTTCCATACCTGCGACCACACAGCAAGCAGAGAAAAATGGACCTTCGCAAACACCCAGGACTTCCACTACAGGATATACAACGACGACTGGGCAGCAACAGACTACATCTACGTAGATGCAATATGCCTAAACATCACATACAAAAACTATCTCCCAAACATATTCGCAGAATACCCGTACGCCAACAGGACATTAATAAAAGAAAACGAATGGGCAAGATTCAACAACGTGAACATAACAGACGACGATACCATTGGAACAGTCTACTTCACAATCAACAGCGCAAACGAAACCACAACAAAAGACGGCAATTCCTATTATGTAGACATGCAGTGCACATCATCAACAACATTCAACTGGGCACAGGTCTGGGCAAACGACACCTATAACACTGGCCACTGGGTAAACATGTCCCTTGATGTCGTAGTCGACTGTGACACAGACAACCCCAACGCACCCTCAGCCATAAACATACAGGGATTCAATCAGGGCGCATGGCTCACAGGAACAGAAGCAACCCTGAACTGCGCAAACGCAGGCGACGTCGGTCCCGCAGGCATAAACTCAACATCATACATCTTCCAGACAAACCATACAGGCCCGTGGGAAAACATCACAGGCTGCATATACTCAGGCAACGAAAACCTCTGCTACTGGACCCTGCCGGGAGACACATCTCAAGACATCTACATCCGCTGCAATGTAAAAGACCTTGCAAACCACACATCAGCATGGTCCCCTACCGCAGGCTACGAAGGCATCGATAACGTCGCACCCACATGCGACCTCACCTCTCCCGCAACAGGCGACAACATAACATCAACCTCCTACACCCTGAGCGCAGCATCAGAAGACACAGCATCAGGAGTCGCAAACGTAACATTCCAGTACTACGACGACACAGACGGCTGGACATTCGCATGCTACGACGACACCCCCCCCTACACATGCGGCTGGACAGTTGACGCAGGACAGGAAGACACACTCGACAACAGGTTCAGGGCAATATGCGAAGACAATGTAGATCGCACAAACAACTCAGCACAAGCACTCTCAATCATAATAGACGCAATAAACACCCCCGCAACATGCACAATGACATACCCGAATGTCGCAGGCATCTACGAAAACGCATACATCATGCTAAAAGCCGATGCACAGGACACCGACCCCACAGACATCGTCAAAAACATCACATTCAACTACTCATCCGACAGCGGGGAAACCTGGAATCCTCTCGGCATAAACACAACCCAGAACCTCGCAGAATACACCTACAACTGGAACACAGGAACCCTTGAAGGAACAGAATTCCTAATAAACTGCACAGCACAGGACACAAGAGGCGGAACTAGCCACGACACAAGCGACAACACATTCACAATAGACTCATCCCCACCCATCATAACCATAGACTCACCCCAAAACAACTCATACCTCTTCGCAGGCACAGACATCCTCATAACAATAACAGACATCTACGGCGCCCCTGACAGCTCATGGTACTCCCTAAACAGCGGCATCGAGAACACATCCACAATATCAGGAGATGACATAGACACAACAGGATGGACAGAAGGCCCAAAGACAATCGACTACTGGGCAAACGACACATTCAGCCAGCTAAACCACACCATGTTCTCATACACAATAGACAACATAAACCCGGAAGTTACAGGCGAACACATAAACGCAAGCTTAGTAGAGACAAACAAGCCAGTGTGCCTGAACGTCACCGTAACCGACAACTACAACATAGACTACGTCAAAGCTGAAATAGACATACCAACACAACAGGAAAACACAAACATCACACTTCTTGACACAGGCACAGACTGCGACACAATATCAGGAGACGACGTATACTCAGCAACATTTACACCAACTTTTGACGGCACCTACAACTGGACACTCACATGGGCAAAAGACATGGCAGGAAACATGAACAGAACAGTCACAGCTATTCTGGGAACCTCATCCTCCCAATCCTTCATGAACCTCACAATGGTAACCCCCTCATCAGACCTCACAATAAACAACACAGGCACAAACAACAACTACAAACAGAACTGCTCAGTATCCTGCTGGGACGGCGGCTGGGACTGCGACAGCGTTTATCTGAAAATCGAATATTTTTACAGCAGTGAATGGCACATTATAAACAAGACAACACAAAATCTCACATCAGATGCCGACAATCACTCCTGCGGCAACATGGTCCATGGGCCAGACACCTGCTCATACGAATTCACAGTCACATCAGACGGTGCATCCGGCGCAGGCACATGGCCCGTGCGCTGCAAAGCAGAATCCACAAACGCACCACAAGAAACAACACCATCAATAGACATAACAATAAACGACATGCCCTCAACCACATTCTCAAGCCCCGCATCAAACCTAACATGGATCAATGGAATATACTCTCTTGCCTGCACAATAACAGATTCAGAAGGAGTTGACCACACCGATTTCTACAACTCGACAGACGGCACATCATGGGACACAACACCCGGCTGCACAGGTATCAGCGGCACAAACCCACAGTGCAACTTCGACACAACATCATCCGCGTGTGCCGAAGGCGCAACATGCTACTTCAAATGCACTGCATACGACACCGACGGCGCACACGACACAGAAGCAAGAACCGCGCGCATAGACAACACAGGACCAGCATCCACACTCATAACCCCTGTAAACTGGGCAAACATAACAGCAGATTCAATCACAGTAAACGCCACAATAACAGACTCAGGCATCGGCGAAATATCACATGCATTCTTCGAATACAGAATCAATTCATCCGCACAATGGAACACCGCATGCAATGACACAGACGGCGACACTGACTACAACTGCACATGGGACTTCACATCATCCCCTGACTCACTTACATACGAAGTAAGAGTCCGCGCAAACGACACACTGGGAAACCTCGGTGACTTCAACACCCACACAAACATCACAATCGACAGAAACAACCCCCAGATCACCCTCGAAAGCCCCCCAAACAACACCATAACCACATCAACAACCTTTGACTTCACATTCACACCAATTGACAACCTTGCAGCAACAATGAACTGCTCACTATACCTGGACGACACATATAACACCTCAAACGCAACATCACAGAACAACACATTGACAACACTCAACATAGCCGCCATCCCACAAGGTCTGCACACATGGAAAATAAGCTGCACCGACTCCATCGGCCAGCAAAACTCAAGCGAAACAAGAACATTCAGGATAGACTACACAACACCCGTATGGTCAAACCAAAAACAGGAAATAGGGACCACACAAACAGACGTCTTCCACAGGGGAGACACACTCAACCTCTCATCTGCATGGCAGGACAACTACCTTCTGAAAGAAACCCTTTTATCAACAAACGAATCAGGCACATGGCAGAACACTTCATGGACGCAGATGACAGGCAGCACAAACACATCCGCCTTCTCATGGCAGAACAACTCCCTCTCCCCCGGGACAGTTATAGGCTGGAAAATCTATGCAAAAGACATGGCAACTCTGACAAACGCAACAGGCATAATGACATTCACAGTATGGGGCTGGTCAAAAGTACCATCCATAATATTCACACAGAATCCTGTAGCACCTTCCGGCCCCACCACAATAAAATGCAGAGTAATCGACAACTTAACATCATCAGCGCTCAGGCTACACAGTATCATTCTACAACTCAACATCACTCATAGGCGCAAACACAACCGGCTCCGGCGGCTGGGCACACATGCAATATTCAGACGACACAATCGGGGACGAAGAGATAACATGCAACATAACAGGCAACATCACACTCCATTACAACAGCTCATACGAGAACTCCAAAAGCTCAACCCTCACAATAACCTCCGGCCTCGAGACAGCATATTGCGAAAACGTAACATACTCAGGCGGCTTTACACAGGGCTCATGCACAGAACTGGAACTATCAGACAACTCATACTTCAACTGGACAAACATATCAGATGCAGCACAGGAAAACACACATTATGCAAGAATAAAAACACAGGCAGACGCACCCGAATTTGTCTCAGACCAGATAAACTTCACTTGGGTTATGACAAGGCACTCAGACAGCACCCCAAACTCAAAATACCGGCAGACGCCGGCAAAAGGAGACCTCACATACGCAAGCCTCTCAGACATGTACTACGAAGGCGACGGGCTGTACGGCACCCTCCAGGAAGACAAACAACAGCTTCAAAACGTCGGACTCAATTTCTACGTCCCGGAACTCGACACTGAAGTGACATACACAAAACTCGGGATAAAACTTGTCGCAAAAAGATTCTCCGGTGGAACAACAGAGGGTCTCAAACTCCACTTCTGGGACTTCACAACATCATCAATAGTTGAGCCCGAATGCCTCTACTTCCCCGCGACCCAGACAAGTTACGCAACATACACCTGCGAAACAAGAGCAAACGTCGAAAACCTCATAGACGCAAGCGGCATGGTGCGCATCAGGTTCGAGGACGAGGAAATAGACACCATCAACACCCATACATGGTACATAGACTACATAGACATAAGAGCCTACTACGACAACCCCCAGACAAACAATGTCTACTCCTATCGCCTCGACTGGTACAACAATACAGGAAACGCATGGGTCAACGGAACCCTGATAGACGCCAACGGTTCAGACACGACACACACCCTCACCATCTCAGGCGCAAACGTAACAGACGCCATGACAGCTGGCGGCAACATAACAGGCTCCCTGACCTTCTGGCAAAGCGGAACACCAACACAGTCAGCCACAAGATTCCACGAATTCAACATAGACTACTTCAAGGTCGATGTCGGCTACACGCTTGCAGATGTCGATTCAATCACAGTCACAAACACGAACATCACAGGCGAAACCGTAGACAACACAAAAATCACTCTCCGGAACATGTACGAAGAAGAAGTAAGCTTAGCCACCCTAACCCCCTCAGTTGCATCATTCACAGACAGCATCGCAGAAAACTACAACTACACACTGGAAGTCTCAGCACCCTTTCCCTCAGGATCTTTGAACCTCATCCTAAACGACCTCAACATAACAGACAGCCATAACATAGACCTGCAAACAATCGAATATTACTCAGGCGCACTCCCCGAGGACGACATTACAGGACAGGTCTTTGCCTACGACTACATCGGAAACACAACCCCGATAATCGCACTTGACGACTCCCAGTTGACCTACAATTACGCAAGCCTCACAATCCCGAAAAACAATCTCAACATATCAAAAATAGTCCACTGCACTGACTGGAACTTCCAGACACGGGCATGCAGCACATGGGAAATAAACGAAACAACAGACTACAGCATGCAGGAAAACTCCACGCACATCTGGTTCAACGTAACATCCTTCGACTCATTCGGCGGCGGCTCAAAAGTACCTATAGCCAACATAACAAACATAACTGTATACAACGTCACAGGCCAGGCAGACACCCACACAGGCGGAACACTTCTTCCCGGCAGCGGCATCAACACAACAATAAACTTCAACGTCTCCACAGACAATAAATGGAGTGAGACATGGCGGGCAGAATTCACAGTAAGAAACGACGGCGACGCAAACTGGAATATTGTGGCAGAAGATGTCGCATATCACGACGGCCTCAACTCTTCATGGCAGCTCAACGCAGCAAACGACATCTGGTATATTGTAGGCCCGGCCACAAAAACCGGCGGCACATGGTCAGAAGGAAAAGTGACATGGGACACATCAAACGGCGGTCTCCTGCAGAAGGGAAACACAATGACCTTCTACTATGTATTCAACATAACACCTGCTGAATCCGGCGTTTACCATGTATACTTCCTTGCAAACGACACATCAGAAAACGCAGGAAGCTACGACTATTCAACATACAATGTCACTGCTCTCGGCCTGATAAACTCAACACTCAACACCCCTCCCGACAACACAATAGTCCCAAAAGACCGCAACTTCACCATCAACGCAACAGTCTGGTGCTGGTATGGGGACTGCGGAATAGTGAACGGCACAGCAAGATACAACAACTCAGGCTCAACACCGGACACAAAAATACCAGTTGAATCAGGAAACCCCCTCTACATCCACAACGGTCCAAACCCCAAATCCTGCGGTTCCATGTCTAAAGGAAATTCATGCACACTCACATGGTCCGTAAACGCCACAGGAACACTAAGAGACCAGCACGAGATAGACGTAGAGTTCACATCAACATATCCCACGAAAAACGACACAGGAGATTCCACAATCACAATCGGCAAAATTCTTTTGATGACACTGGGATTCACCAGCATCGACTTCGGCGTCGTCTCCCCTCCTGACACCTTCCCTGCTCTCAACAACACCCACCAGCTCTACAACATCACACTTGACGCAAACTCAAACGACGCCGACGGCGGATTGTGGATAAAGGGCGAAAACCTAACAGGAGTCGGCTCATACGAAGTAGATGTCTCAAACATGCACTGGAACGCCACAACACACGCAGCCTACGAAACCCTGACAGACAGCTACCGCCAGATACAATCATCCATGTCCTCTGGCACGAACACAACCACATATTACTGGGTAGATACGCCTCTCAGCACAATGCTCGGCACATACACAGGCACAATATACTTCATGGTCAATGACACTTACTAGAAAACCGCACTTAGTGATACAATGAAAAAAACAGAAACATCCCAAAAAAGAAACAGAAAATCATATTTATCCAATAAGGATAAATGGCCTTCGGTGAAATCGAGTTCTCAGGACTCCAATCCAGTTTCCCGGAGGCCGCCAATCAACTTAAATAATACCACTGGATTAAAAAGAGCCACACTTCTGTTTGCTTTGCTTTTAATGCTGGCATCAACAGCTAACGCACTTCCCTTTATCAGCATAAACTCCCCTTATGGCGTAATGCCGGACAGGAACCCCCTGCTGAATGTTTCTGCCACAGGTGCAGACACCATCTGGTATTCACTCGACAGGAGCCCAAACATCACCCTTGCATCAGGAAAAGATACAGTATCCCACAACATTAGCATGATTCCAAACAGCGGCTTTGAGACAACAAAAGAAATCATCAACAAATCTGTGCCCATGCACTGGCAATTCTACGACTCAGAAACACCCATAGATTGGAACACAAACAGCTACACACTCACAGGCAACACCCCGTTTGGAAAAAACGCATTGAAATTCACTTACGACGCAAACGATTCAAACGACGATTTCCTCCATTCAATATTCGTCGAAACAGGAAAAAAGAAGCTAGACATAGAATTCTACGTAAAGCCGAACATGACTTTCAATAGCGGTAATGCAGCACATGGATACTGTATAGAACTTATCACAACCAAAGGAAATTTCAGCACCATCAAAGATGAATTCATCCTATGCTTAAACAGCACACAAGTATGGTCTCCCGGCGAGTTGGCAACATCAGGCATCACAACCTATTCAAGGACTGAGATTGGCGACAGCTGGCTAAAGATAAATTTCACAACACCAGAGATTTCTGAAAACGCAACTTTCATCACTATCGCGCTCTTCCCGGCAATCGACGACACCACATACACAGGCGACATAACACTCGACGAAATATCCATTCTCCTTGACCACGCTCAGCACACAATCAATGTCTGGGCAAACGACACACAAGGCACATCACATAGAGAAGCAACATTCACAATCTCAGACTATAAGCCGCCTCAGATCAATCTAATCACACCAAAAAACAATTCAATTATCCTGAAAGGAACAATAATAGAGCTAAACATAACATCTCCAGGCTCAATAACAAACGCAACCTACACCATAGATGAAGAAACCATAAAAATACCCTCACCTCCATACAAACTCAACACAAGCACATGGCC
>JAIWAJ010000035.1:0-10372 GCA_048634435.1 Methanosarcinales archaeon | reverse complement strand
GCCGTTGGTGTCGAGTTTTACGAGAAATCCGCGCTCTTTTATATTTTTTATGAATTTTTCCAGTCCCTTGTGCAGTGTGGGTTCCCCGCCTGTCAGGCAGACGCCGTCAAGCCATTTTTTTCTTTTCTCAAGGTATTCGATGATTTCTTGCGGGTTGAGGGGGCTGTTTTTGTCCTTGTCCAGGACGAGTTCCGGGTTGTGGCAGAAAGGACATCTGAAGTTGCATCTGTTGAAGAATATGGTTGAGACGATTTTCCCGGGATAGTCGATGAGTGAAGTGTTGAATATTCCCCTGATGTCTATGTCAGTCATTTGCTGAGCACCCTGCGAATTTCCGCGATGTCCGGTACGGTGCTTCTCCATCCTGTTTTTTCTTTGCCGTCGTCTCCAGTAATGATTATGGATGGTGTTGACATTATCCCGTGGAATGATGATTCTGTAAGCCCGTCTATGGTGGATATGTTGTGGTACTCGACATCATGCCCGTCGGTTTCCAGGAGTTTTCCCATGTCTTTTGCCTGCGGGCAGTTTGGGCATTCGTCTTTTACAAATATTTTCACTTTCACTACATCGCCTGTTAAATTTTGTAATTTCCTTTCTGCCGGTCTTTGAATTCTGCTTTTTTGCTTTTGTTCCAGTTGTCTATCTTGGAATAGTAGCCGACGACCCTGCTCATGCCGTAGACGTTGGTGCTTCCGCAGTGCGGGCATTGCGGCACGCTTGTTTCATTAACCTCTTTTTCACTCTCACTCATACTGCAACCGCCTCCTGTTTTTTTGGTGTATCAAATTCCTGTGCTTTTTGTTCTCTTATGTATCCCCTGGATACTTTGTGGCAATCATTGCATACTGTGAATTCCGGTGATATGACGATTTGTGCGCATTGTGTGTTGTCCCATGTTTTTTTGATTAAGGATAGTATGCTGTCTGTGTCCGGCTTTTGTTCGCCTACAAATACGTGAGTTATTGCCCCGGATTCTATTAGTGTGTTGAACTTTGACTGCATCTCGATTCTTTCTGTGATGTCTATTGGCGCGTCCGGCGCGAGATGTATGCTGTTTGTGTAGTATACTTCCCCTTTCTTCTTGTTGCCCCGGACGTAGTCCCGGCTTTCGGGGTATTCTTTCATGTCGACTTTTGCGAGCCTTAATGAAGCGCTTTCTGCCGGGGTCTCTTCAAGTGAGAATTTCAGGCTGTGCTCTTTTTCGAATTCCTTGCATTTGAGGTACATTGCGGAAATTATTTTCAGGCCTGTCTTGTAGGCGCTCTCAGATTCATGGAGTTCCTGGTCTATTAGGTATTTTACGCATTCGTTTAGGCCGATGATGCCGATGATGTAGGTTGATGCCTCGAGGTCGATGTATGGCCTGCCGTCGGGTGCGATTTGTCCGACCTGCCATAATGGCGCTCCCGGGATGCTCATCAGTTTCTGTATGAATTTCTTTTTCTCAAGGTGCGCTTTTACAGCGAGTTTCATTGCCTTGTGCATTTCTGTTATTGCGCCTTCTATGTTGCCTTTTCCTGCCCTGTAGGCGGCTTGGGGCAGGTTTATGCTTACGTTCTGGAACCCGCAGTATCTCATGCTTTCAGGGTGCTTGATTACATAGTCGTCGACCACTTTAGTCCTTAGACGGCAGCACATGGAGAGGTTTACCTCGTCCCTGTCGAAGACGAAGTAAGGGGATCCGTTTTCAGATGATATCAGGCATGCGTGCTTAAGGAGTTCGAGTTGCTTGGGGTCGCTGAAGGATGTTTTGTCTATGTGCAGGTCGCATTTCGGGAATGGAAAGGGTTTGCCGTCACTGTCACCTTCCCGCCAGACGTCAAGGAGCACTTTTGCGAATTTCTGAGCTTCTTCTTCGTAGTCAGCGTACACTTTGCCTGTGTATTTCCCGCCCGGGCCGATGGCGGGTACGTCTTTGAGGTAGGATGGTATGCTCATGTGTATGTTGAAGTCTATGAATAAAGTCTGTCCGCCGCGTGAGAATGCGTTCTGGCTGCATGAGAATATCAGGTATTGTGCTTCCTGTTTCATCTTCTCGTAGCTCATGCCTACAAGGTAGGGGGCGTAGAATATGTTTACGTAGCTGATACCGAGTGCGCCGGCATAGTATGCCTGCATGGAGGCGAGGAATGTGTTCAGGTGCCCTGTCAGGGTGCTTGCGTGCTTTGCGGGGGCTGAGGCTGTTGAAAGGTTGACGAGCCGAAGACCGTATTTCTTGATGTATTCGAGGCTGTGGGCGCTGCAGTATACGCGGATTGGGTAGCCGAGATCGTGCAGGTGGATTGCGCCTTTCAGGTGCGCTGAGGCAATGTCTTCTGAGAATACCTCTTTTAAGGCGTATTGCTTGAGTGTGTTTTCTGCAATCGCAAGGTTTACTGCTTCAGGATTGTTGGCTGCAACGTTGCTGTTTTCATTGCTTTTGTCGAATATCAGTTTTTTCAGGTTGTAGTGCGGCATCCCGATGATTCCCTGCTTTTCGAGTTTTTTGTCATATCCCCTGACGAAGAGCTCGTTGTCGACAAGTTCGCGTATGAGGCTGACTGAGATTGTTTTGATTCCTGATGAAAATACTTTCTTTTCAACAGCCTCGCCTATTTCTATGGCTTTATCGCGCGGGATTCTTGTCTCTCTTACGAGGGCGCTTACGACGCGCTCGCGGTCCCATTCGCCGATGTTTCCTTTTGTGGTTGTCGTTACCTGCAATAGTATGTCTGTTGAGTCTGTGTCTGCGTTTTTCGGCTCCCCGACGACTTTGAGCTTTTGCAATACGCGTTCAAATGATTCGATGTCTTTAAATGACCTGTAGACTGATGCGAACCTGATGTATGCGACGTCGTCTAAGGCTTTCAGCTTCTTCATTACGCGGTTCCCGATTTTCCTGCTTTCTATTTCGCTTTCGTCCATGTGAAGCAGTTCGTTTTCGATTTCGTCGACAAGCTTTTCGATTGAGTCCTGGCTGATTGGCCTTTTCTGGCAGGATATTAAGACGCTTTTCAGTATCTTGTTCCTGTTGAATTCCTGCCTTGAGCCGTCTTTTTTGATAATCATCAAGGGGCTGGTCTCTATGCGCTCGTATGTTGTGAATCTTTTGTTGCATGATGCGCATTCTCTTCTTCTCCGGTTGACTTCCAGATCCTCTGTGAATCTTTTGTCGAGAACCTTTGTTTCACTAGATGAACAATATGGACACTTCAAGCAAATCCCTCCTGGGTAATAACACGCACCACAACATCTCGTAGTAGTGACATTGGTGAGATACTAGATGTAGTGTATGTGGTGATATATTGGCATTCGAAGTATATAAACTCTTTCGTACTATGAATATAATTTTCGGATATATATTCTGTGTTGTATATGTTCGGAGGGTTTTGTTAGTTCTTGTGTGTTTTGTCCGGATATAAATGTTGTTCATAGGTGTCCTGCCGATAGGATTCATTAAACACTTAAAATTCAAATGCCTATTTGTGGTTATGTCAAGTACTGGATGGACTGAGAAATACCGGCCTCGGAGAATTGATGATGTTATCGGGAATGATAAAGGAAAGGTGTTTGACTGGGTTAAAAGATGGAAGAAAGGCCAGCTAAAAAAAGGCCTTTTGCTTATCGGCCCTGCAGGGTGCGGGAAAACCAGCATGGTGCTGGCTATTGCCCGTGAGCTTGGGCTTCATGTGATTGAGACTAATGCGAGTGATGTGAGGACGAAGAAGAGCCTGTGTGAGTTTTTTGGCAAAAGCCTTTCGCAGCAGACGCTGTTTCAAAAGGGCAAACTTGTGCTGTTTGATGAGGTTGACGGGATATCGGGGCAGAAGGACAGGGGGGCGGCGCAGGAGATTGTGAAGATTATTTCCGGGAGCAATTATCCTGTTATTCTTACTGCGAATGTGTTTAAGACTGACGGGCAGAAGAGCAGGTTGAGTACGTTGAAAAAGGCGTGCACTGTTGTGAAGGTTGATGAGCTTGCGCGTGTTGAGATTGTGAAAGTGCTTGGGATGATTGCGGGCAGGGAGGGGCTGGATGTTGAGGAGAGGGCATTGAATGTGATTGCGCGCAATGCGAATGGTGATTTGAGGTCTGCAATCAGTGATTTTGAGGCTTATTCAATCGGGAGGAGGCAACTGAAATATGAGGATGTGCGTGATGTTGCTTTTCGCGATGCTAAGCATGAGATCAAGCAGGCGATGACTGTTGTGTTCAAGACTAGTTCCTGTGATATTGCTTCCGGTGCTTTTTCGAATATTGATGCTGAGGCGGATGATGTTTTGCAGTGGGTGCGCGAGAATGTGCCAAGGGAGTACAAACGGCCGGGGGATGTTATGCGGGCTATGGATTATGTTTCGAGGGCGGATGTTTTTCGCGGGAGGATCAGGCGCAGGCAGTACTGGGGTTATCTTTATTATGTTTTCCAGCTTCTGAGTGTCGGGGTTGCTGTGTCCAAGGTTGAGAAGTATCCGGGGGTTCTTGATTATCATTTCCCGTTGAAGATTTCGATGATGGCGCAGACAAGGTTTAGGCGGGCAAGCGAGGGTGCGCTTGCAGGGAAACTGGGTGCGCATCTGCATGTTTCGAAGCATGTTGCGAGAGAATACTTCCCGTTGTTAGGGCTGATTGAGGAGAAGCAGCCTCTTTTGTGGAGAGAGATTCAGGGAGAGCTTGAGGCGTGAATTTGTGCTACGCATTCAATGCCGCATATGGGGTTCATCAGGCTATAACAGTAATAGATGCCTGTATATATTACCAGGGTGATTATCCAGGCAGTTAAAATAGTGTAAAATTCTTCAGTATTTTTGCCGCTTACTTTCTCAAAAGCTGAGTATAGTGTCCAGTTATTCTTGAGCGATGCATGAACGAGCGCGGTTGTTATTGATATCATGATGATAAACAAGAAGTCTGAAACGCTGTGGAAGAACAGGCCTGGAAGGGTATTCCAGCTGAATAATCCCAAGTATATGAATGGCACTGTTCCAAGGGCAGTAAGTATTAGGTATATGCTTTTCTCCTTGTTGGTCTGGTATTCGCTTTTCAGGAGCGTCAGCTTTAGCAGTCCGAGAAACAGGAGTATAAACCCAAAGAAGGCTATTAGTGATTCGGTAGTGAGTGTTTTTTTTGGCAGCGTGTGTTCCGCTTGTGTGGCGGTGTCGAGGCTTATGAAGTTCGTAATGTATTTTCCTGTAGCTTCCGTGATTTCAGAAAGTGTTTTTGATGTCTCAAAATGGCATGATTCTTCCTGATAGCATAAGGGTCTTGGGTATACTACGGACGTCAGGAGAAATATGAGTATTGTGGTTGTTATAAATTCTTTTAAGTTCATGAGTTACTTTTCTTTGCTGTGATATATAAGCGTTTCTGTGTTTCTTGCCCTATGTTTTCTCTTAGGGCATGTTTTGGATTTGCAAGAAGGTGCGAGATGTTGCATGAGATGAGCTAGAAGTGGATGGTTGTGTTTTGCTATGAATTTATGTTTTCGCGGCAGGTAGAGAATGAGATTCTCATTTAGTTTTTAATTTTATGAAGTGATTTGACCCAAAACAAGTAGTTAAAGTTCTAAGATTTATAAAGATTCATTTTTTATTGTAACTCGAGGGATAAGATGAATACAGAAAGGACTTTTATTGGGTATCTGGAGAATCTGGATTTTGATGAAGGTGCTGAGATATTAGCGGCAGAGGAATATTTAGATCCGAATGAGGTAAGGCGAGATATGACTAGTTTCATTGAACTATTGTTTTGTGAAGCAGAAGTTCCTTATGCTGGGCCGATTTTAAATTACCGCTACCCAATAGGTGGCTTCTTTTTCAAGATTGGTTTACCACAGGGAGAAGTTTTAGATAAATATATCTTGCGAAAGTTGTGTATAGATGAGATGAGAGGTATTATTGACATTAAAACTTTGGGTTCTGATTTGGATTATGACATACGAACAGGGTTGATGATTGGGGAGTACGATGGTTGTGACCCTTCCTGTATCATCGATTCCGAAAGTGATGTCTTAGATTTCGCCAAGCATGTAGCTGCTTTTTATAGAAATAGAAGAGATAAAGGTTTAGATGAATATTATGAACCTTATGTTATAGTCAACCGTGTTATTGTAAGAGATGAACGTCATGAACCGCAAGGTATGGTTGTAGATGGACGCTTCGTTGGGAAATTTCTAATTGATGAAAATTTAGACTCAATATAACTTACGTTCCTTCCTGCCAGCTTGAAAGGTATTTTTTCTGCTCTTCTGTCAGGGTGTCTTTTTTTACGTTCATTGCGCTTAGCTGGAGTTCTGCTATTGTGTTGTCTACTTCATCCGGGAGCTTGTAGACCCGTGGTTTTAGCTTGCCTTTGTTCTTTGCGAGGTATTCGCATGCCAGCGCCTGGTTCATGAATGACATTGACATCACTTCTGAGGGGTGGCCTTCTGCGCATGCGAGGTTTACTAATCGGCCTTCGCCTAGTAAGAATATCTTTTTGCCATTGTCCAGGGTGTATTCGTCCATGTTTGGCCTAATGTTCCGCTTTTTTGCGATTTTTTCGAGGCCCTTGATGTCTATCTCAAGGTCGAAATGGCCGGAGTTGGCTAGTATTGCGCCGTCTTTCATTGTTTTTATGTGTTCGGGGCGGATTATGTGCTTGTCTCCCGTGACTGTGAGGAAGACGTCGCCTATTCTTGCTGCTTCTTTCATCGGCATTACCCTGTAGCCGTCGTAGTGCGCCTGTAGTGCGCGGAATGCGTCTACTTCTGTGACTATGACGTTTGCGAGCAGTCCTTCTGCGCGGGCTGCTGCGCCTTTGCCGCAGGGGCCGTAGCCGGAGACTACGAAGGTCTTTCCTGCAATCAGGATGCTTGATGCTCTCAGGATGCCGTCTATTGATGACTGACCGGTTCCTATGAAGTTGTCCATGAGATGCTTTGTTTTTGAGTCGTTTACCGCGACCATGGGGTATTTGAGTGCGTTGTCTTTTTCCATTGCGCGCAGGCGGATTATGCCTGTTGTGGTTTCTTCTGCGCCACCGATTATTGACGGGATGAGTTCTGGGAATTTCAGGTGGATTTCGCTTACAAGGTCGCAGCCATCGTCGATTGTGATTTGCGGCTTTGTCTTGATTATCCTGTGGATGAATTCGTAGTATTCTTCTGTGCCGACGCCTCTTTTTGCATGCACTTCAACTCCCTCTTCTGCGAGTGCTGCTGCGACGTCGTCCTGCGTGGATAAGGGGTTGCAGCCTGTTATTGCGACCTGTGCGCCGCCTGCAATGAGTGTCCTTACGAGTGCTGCTGTTTCTTTTGTTACGTGGAGCGCCATGCCTATTCTTATGCCTTTTAGGGGCTTTTCTTTTTGGAAGCGGTCTCTTATTTTCAGGAGGCCGATCATCTGGGATTCTGCCCATTCTATTTGTTTTTTGCCCTGTTCAGCCAGGTTTATGTCTGTTATTGTGTATGTCATTTTAGTCACCTTGTGATTGTTATTGCTCTTCTGGTTGTTTTGTTTTGCTGTTTCTTGCTGTGATATGAATTATATCCCCATTAGTTCTTTGGGTAAGTCCCAACCTTGTAAAAGGTTGATCATTAAGTGCGTTTCGCTTCGCCCAAGCGCACAAGGGGCTGTTTATTGTTCTGTCTTTGCTCGAGCCCCCACCCGCCCTCTGTTTTGGATGTTGGGGTTTTTGTTCTTCTGTAAATTGGGGCGATAGTTTAATAATAGTTTGTTTTTTTGTGTTCGCGAAGAAGTATCCCTGATGTGTTGTGGTTTTGGTGAAAAGAATTATGCGGCGCTATTAGGCATCCTAAGGTAGCGCCATGGAATCATTGCTCCAAGCTCCGGTCTCCCTTGATTAAAAAATCTGTGTCTGGTTGACAGACACTTGTATTTGGGAGCGCGCAGTATTTAAGGATTTTTATACTCTAATTGTGCTTTTTGGATGTATAGTTTGAGTATGCTTACTTTCCCTGGCCTGATTTGGCTCTTATGCCGGGCCTTATTTTTTCTGCGCCTTTGCCTTTGTTGTTTAAGCCTCTTGATTTCTTGCCTGCGGGTGTCAGGCCCCTGTGTGCGCGGCCTTTTTGATCTTTTTTTGTTATCCAGGAGAGGTTCTTGTCGCTTTTTATTGCGTTGTGCGACGGGTTTACGAGTATTGTTTCGTACCATTTGTGTTTGCCGTCTTCTCCCACATAGTAGCTTGCGAGGACTTCGAGGTTGGGGTATTTTCTTGATGCTTTCTCTTCTGCAATGACCTGCCTTGATTTTTTGGGTGTGAAGTGGACAAATCCTGCTTTTTTTGGCTTTCGCCCTTTCTTGTGGCGCTCTCTTTCTCTTCCGCCGCGGGTTACTTTGACTCTTGCGATGACGAATCCTGGCTTTGCCTTGTATCCTAAAGAACGAGCCCTGTCAAGCCGTGTCGGCTTTTCTGCGCGGGTTACTGTTGTTTCCCTGCGCCATTGTATGAGGCGCTCCTGCCATACGCTGCCGAGGCTGGCTTTCGGGTTTTTCCATGCTTCTTTTATGTATTTGTACATTCCCATTTAATCATCTCCTGTTTTTTTCCGTTCAGCGCTTATTGCGCCACATCCTGGGAAAATGTTTGTTGTTATGTTAGTAAGAGTGTGGGAAATATTTAAATAGTTAATGGATACTAGTTTATGTGGATGTTTGTTAAATTTATTAAGGAATGTCAATAAATCAATAAGGTGAGCTAATGGATGTTAATGTGAAGAAAAGCGGGAAAGATACTTTGAATGTTGAGATTGTCGGAGATACTCATACTCTTTCCAATCTTTTGAGGGATGAGTTGTGGAATGATTCGGCAGTCAGTTTTGCTGCTTATGAGAAGAAGCATCCATACTTAGGGAATCCGATGCTTGTTGTTAAGGGGAAGGATCCTATGAAGTCTTTGAAGGGTGCGATAAAGCGCAGCCAGGATAATATTTCTGTGTTTGAGAAGCAGTTTGTTAAGGCGTGCGGCAAGAGGTAAGTGTCTGCACCTGTTTGTTTTTGAAGGGGATTTTATGGTTGTTGGAGAGATACATGATTATCTTGAAAGTCATGAGTTTATCGGTAATGTCGTGTATATACTTTTTGGGATGGCTCTTGCAGTGGTTGTTTATCAGGCGCTTGGGTTTGCGCTTAGTACTGAGGACCCTATCGTTGTTGTGGTGTCGTGTTCTATGCTGCCTAATCTTGACAGGGGTGACATGCTGATATTGAAGGGCGTTGATGTTGGTGACCTGAAGGCAGGCAGGACTGATGGGGATATTATTGTCTATGTGTGCCCGTCAGATAATCCCGGGTGCCCGCCTGGAAATAAGCTGATTGTGCATCGTTTGTATGAGGTTAATGAAGATGGGACGCTTGTTAGCTGGGGTGATAATAATCCTTCGCCGGATGCGTGGGCTGTGAAGCCAGAGTGGCTTAAAGGAAGAGTGTTTTACAGGGTGCCTCTTTTAGGCGAGCCGAAGCTGATACTGACTGAACTGCTTCGCGGCAATATCGGCGGGCTTCTTTCATATAAGTTTACCTGCTGATAGCGTCGCCTGATGGATACATTTATATATTTATTTGTTCTAATTGCGCATAAGTTATTTGTTTTCCAGAGCAATGTTTATCTTGTCTAAAAGATGGTTTTATGAAGTTGTGTGAGAAGTGCGGCAGTCTTATGGCACCGGTGAAGAAGAATAATACGGTAGTTCTTGTGTGCAATAAATGCGGCAGGAAGGTTGCTTTGGAGAAAGGGAAAGAGTTCAAGTTGAAAGAAAAGATAACCCACGAGCCTTTTGATGCTATTCCTGTGGTTGATGGTTCTGTTGAGACTTTGCCTGTTACTGATGCTGAATGTCCTGAGTGCGGGCATAATAAGGCGGGGTGGTGGACACAGCAGACGCGGTCGAGTGACGAGCCTGAGACCCGGTTTTATCGCTGCCTGAAGTGCAGGAAGACGTGGCGCGAGTATAGTTGAGTTTTTTGGTTTTTAACAAATTGTTGCGGAGGTCTATACTTTTATTGGATTTTGCCTTTGTACCTGTAGCATTCGGTTTCGCCACCGATGAAACCTATAATGGGTGTCTCTTTTTTACTGGAGGGCATTTGATATACTATTTTCTCCAATTGGCTAGTATTCTTCAATAGATCAGGGTGTATACCTAGCTCAGAATAACCGTATAAATTATACCATTTGCCAATTTTAAGATTTTCAAGAGTCGTAATTGTGCCTAATACGACGGTTTTATATTGTAATAAGCCAGATGTACCGATGATTACGATCCCTTCGTCGCCATGTTTTATCTCCCATGGTTTTATTTGTTTGAGTTTAGACATAGTCATCCCCGTGTAATAGTGTTTTTCAATAATTGCTCGCAGGAAATCCTCTGAAGTATTTGGCACTTTGAGTG
>JAIWAJ010000034.1:0-10388 GCA_048634435.1 Methanosarcinales archaeon | reverse complement strand
CAAGTATGGAGAAGGTTGTGACAAGTGATCTTGGGGTGTGTTTTTTCAAGAGATGCCCCCCTATTAATCTTCCTGCTGCAAGGAGGAGCCAGAAAAATGATAATAAGCAGGCGCCGGTTTTTGGGTCTATGTTTCTTATTGTTTCAAGGTAAGTTATGAGCCATACGGCTATGCCCATTTCTATGCCTACGTAGAAGAAGAGCGCGGTGAATGATGAGATTACTGAGATGCTCCTGAAATGGTCCAGTATTGATTTTACTGTGAATGTGTCTTTTGTGTCTTTAGGGACTTTGATTTTTGTTACTGATAAAAAGAGGAGCGCTGAGAGTGCGACTATTAGAAAATAGAAGTATCTCCAGCTGATGTCTTTTGCCACTAATTGCATTATTACAAGAGGGGCAAGAAATGAGCCGAGACCGAATAGTGAATGAACTATGTTCAGATTTCCGGGATAATCTTTTTTTGGGCCTGAGTACAGGATAAGGGGGTTTGCGCTTACCTGTATGAGGGTTACGCCGATTCCTGCGATGAAACACATTGCAAGGAGCATGCTGAAAGTCCCAACGAGCCCGAAGAAGAGAGCGCCTATAGTCATCAGGAGTACGCCTGATGCGTATATTTTTTTGCAGCCGTATTTGTGGGAGAGAATCCCTCCGGGGAGTGATGCAAGACCGTATGCTGCAAAAAAGGACAGGCTGATAAGCCCTGCCTCACCGAGAGTGAGGCTGAATTCTTTTATGAGGATGTTTGTTACTGCGCCGATGACGTTTGTGAGCATGGCGAATACGAAAAATGTGAAGAAAAGTGTGTATTTCAGGTTCTTTTGGGTTTTTTCGCCTGATGGATAGGTCATGTTGAGTTATTGTGTGCTGGGGTTTATAAATAAGATGTCTGAAGAGCACCATCTTATTTTAGATATCTAAAAATAGATATATTTATATTGTTTGGGGTGCAATTGTTTGTATGGATGATGAATTTGAGAGTATTGAAGATATTTTGAATGTTCTTGGCGCAAAAAGTAAGCTGAAGATAATCGAAGTTATGATTAGGGGGGGTAATGCGCCCCATTCGATACATTCGATATCTGAGAAAGCGGATATCAGCTATTCTCTTGCCTACAGGAATGTCCACCTTTTAAAAGATGCAGGGTTTGTGGTTCTGGAGGGAGATAAGTACCGACTGAACAAGGGCCACTCGCTTTATCCGAAGGTTTTTGGGCTTTTTTCAGGAGGGGAGCAGGGTGGAGGAATAAGCATTTCGAAGCGCCAGAGGAAGGATATAGGAAAGATAATGGATGAACTTCGGAATCATGAGAAGGCGCAGATTATTGTGCATCATAATGCAGACCCGGATGCTGTCGGGAGCGCGGCTGCGCTTGCTTTGGCTTTGAAGCACAGGGGCATGAGGGTGACTGTGAGCGCGCCTCTTGGCATCAGCCGGCAGGGGCGCAGTGTTCTTGAGAAATATCCGTTTCATGTAAGGGAGGAGGTTGAGAAGAACCCTTCTTTGGTGTTTATTATGGACTCGTCGTCTCCTGAGCAGATTGGTGAGCTTGCGTTTCGGACCAGTCCGAAAATCATATTGATTGACCATCATCAGAGAGGGAGCCTTGCAAAGGGTGCGGATCTGACTTTTGTTGATACAGAGGCGCATTCTACTGCTATTCTTGTTTACCGGCTTATTGCATGTTCTAAAATACCTGTGGTTCCTCTGGCTGCGCCGTTTCTTCTTTCGGGAATCGTTGCAGATACTGCGTTTTTGCGCATTGCGGACAAAAATGATATTGATGCTGTGGATGAGCTTTTGAATTATGTTGAGCTGCGGGATATATTTAATGCGCTGAGCGTGAAAGAGGATATTTCTGAGCGCATTTTGAAGTTGAAGGTACTGAAACGTGCGGAGCTGTATCGTGTCAGGGATTTGATTATTGCTTTTTCGCGGGCAGGGTCGTTTGAGTCGAGGGCAGCGACGCATATTATAAAGACCGGGGCTGATGTTGCGATTGTCCTGAATGTCGGGAAAGGTGAGATACGGATTAGCGCGCGTGTGAGGAAGTATCTTGGGAAGGATATTGATCTTGTGAAAATGCTTAAGAAGATAGAGCCGCTTATCGGCGGCAGTGTGGGCGGCCATGCTGAGGCAGCATCTGCGAACGGGAGGAATGTGGAGGGTGCGCAGAGGATCAATAGGGTCATTTTAAAGGAGTTTGAGAGAAGGGGGAAGAGCAAGGCGAAGTTGATAACGTGAGGCTTGTAGGTGTGACCTAAACTTTAATAAAAGTCTGTTTTCTATATATGAAGAATGGGTGCAGAACATAAACTCGTTGTCGGGCTTGTTGAAAAAGTGAAGATTATCGGCGGGAAGACAGTGGAAGCGGATGCTATCATGGATACCGGCGCTACAGGGACGTCGATTGATGCGCGAGTCGCAAAAGAGGCACAATTGGGGCCTATCATGGGCCTGGTCAAGGTAAAGAGCAAGACTGCGGCGGACGGGTATACGAGGCGCATCAAAGTTAATGCAAAAATCGGGCTTGGGGGCAAAATAGTTTCTGTTGAGGCTAATATCCAGGACCGGAAAAATATGCATACTCCGGTGCTGATTGGCAGGGATGTGCTGCATTCCAACTTTATTGTGGATGTTGAGAAGACGCACAAATCCAACAAGGTAAATGACATCAAAGATTGTGATTGAATGAAACTATGCATCCTGGGACCGAAAGAAAGAACGAGTACTGAGATTAAGCTTCTTGAAAATGCCAAAAAATACTTTGATGCAGTCCTTTATGTGCCTATGTCAAACATGCGCATTGAATCAAAAAACGGGCAGTCTATTCCGTATTATAAGGACACCAATCTTTTGGGTTTTGATGCTATCCTCCCAAGAATCACGCGCAAATACAGGGACAGCGGTTATGTACTGGTGAAACTTTTTGAAGACAAGAGCCGGTACACTCCGATTGAATATAAGTCAATAGTATTTGGGTATAATGAATTTTTGACGCCGATATACCTGAGCGAGCGCGGCATTCCTATGCCTCCGACATATTTTGCACTGTCGAGGGTGGCGCTTGAGAGGGTTTTGCCGACAATCAAATATCCTGCGCTTCTCAAGTTGCCCTATGAGAAAAAAGGGCAAGTGATTATTGATTCTGAAAATTCCGCGAAAGGCATTATTGATACAATCCAGCAGTTTGTCCAGCCGATAATCATACAGGAGATGATTGATAATTCGGTAGGTCTTAGCATACTTGTTATCGGTGACTCGATTTACGCGCTGAAAAACAAGGATACCAGGTACAAGCTGAATGAGAAGAGCCGCGGGATAATAATGGATGTGATGAATGCGCTTGGCACAAGCATCTGCCAGATAAATGCCATAAAGACTGCTTCAAGTATTATGATACACAGTGTGAACGTATGCCCGAATATAGACGGATTCAGTGACAAGTATGATACAGATATGAGCGATGTGATGCTGAAATATATAAAAAGCCGCGCAGAGATGCATGCTGAAAAGAATGTTGTCACCAAGTTCCTTAAATGGATTGACCTGGGCATGCCTAAATGATGTTGGTGATACAATCAAAATCATGGAATATCTATATGATTGGGGGATTCCAAGCTTTTCATTTATTGGATAAATTGGTGATGTAATGAAAAAACCTAAACTTTTGATAATAACGCCGAGGAAGTATTCGAAGACAACTGGGCTGATAATAGAGGAAGCAGGAAAGTTGTTTAATCTGATAGTGGCGCCTATTGATGATATCATCATCAGCATAGATAACAAGAGACTGAAGCTTGAGTATAATGGCAAAGACATAACGAAGGTTGATTATGTTCTTCCGAAGATTGATTCGAAGCGGGCAGTGTATGGGTTTGAGATAATAAATGCTTTTGATGCGTTTTCTGTGCCTAAGCCGTATCATGCTGCGACGATTCTTGTTGCGCATGACAAGTTCCTGACGTCTATTGTGCTTGCGCAGAGCAATATACCGGTGCCAAAAACATATATTGTCAAGACTGAAAAGGCTGCCCAAAGCATACTGCCGCACATGAAGTATCCTGTCATGGCCAAGCTAAAGGGGGGGTCAGGGGGCCAGGGCATAATGTATGTGGAGAACGAGGAGTCTATGACGTCTATTATTTCCTCAATGGAGGTCCTGAAGCAGGAAATACTTATCCAGGAGTTTATTAAAAATCCTGGCGAGGATCTCAGGGTCCTTGTGGCGGGAGGCAATGTTATTGGCTCGATGAAGCGTGTGGCGAAAGAAGGTGAGAAGCGGGCTAATATAAAAGCAGGGGGCACTCCTGCCAAGTATACTGCAACTGATGAAATCAAGGAGCTTGCGGTAAAGACTGCAAGGGCAGTCGGTGCAGACATTTGCGCTGTGGATTTTATAGAAAGCAAAAGCGGTCCTGTAGTCATAGAAGTGAATATCAATCCGGGAATAGTCGGCCTGATGGATGCGACAAATTTAAATATTGCAAAAAGGATTGCTGATTATATTTTTGATGTGACTACTAAAAAAGATGAACATCAAATATAATAAGTTGTAAGAGTAAAATAATACTGGCTAAAACAAGGTAATTTTATGAAGGTAAAAGATATTATGACAAGGAAGGTCGTAGAAATAACCAAAGGATGCCTGATAACTGAAGCTGCTGAACTTATGAGGAAAAAAGATATTAGCTGCCTTGTGATAACCTGCGGGACTTCTATTGAGGGAATAGTTACTGAGCGTGATGTGCTGCGCAAGATTATTGCGGAACAGAAGATGTTTGGCCAGATATCGATTAGTGACATTATGACTGCGCCTGTAGTGACTATAGAAGAAGAAACAGAGATATATGATGCTGTTGATTTAATGGCAAAGAAGCATATAAGGCGGTTAGTAGTCACAAATGGCAGTAGGATGACGGGGATTGTCACAGAATCTGATTTTGTGAGAGTGTTAAGGAAACTTAAGAGACCCTGAACTTATCTGGCAAGACTTTTTTCTTTTTCTGCTATTTTTATTTTTGTCTTTATTACAGTATCAGGGTTAAGTGAGATTGAGTCTATGCCCTGCTCCACCAAAAATTCTGCAAAGTCCGGGAAGTCTGAGGGAGCCTGTCCGCAGATGCCTATTTTCCTGTTGTTCTTTTTTGCGCCTTTGATTACCTGGGAGATTAGTGTTTTGACTGCAGCGTTGCGCTCGTCGTAAATGTTTGATACCAGTTCAGAGTCGCGGTCAAGCCCGAGTGTCAACTGCGTGAGGTCGTTTGAGCCGATTGAGAACCCGTCGAATATTTCAGAGAATTCGTCTACGAGCACTACGTTTGATGGTATCTCGCACATTACGTAAACTTCAAGCCCTCCTTTGCCGCGCTTTAACCCGTATTTTTCCATTTCTCTAAGCACTTTTTTTCCTTCCTCAACTGTGCGGCAGAACGGGACCATTACTTTTACGTTTGTGAGTCCCATATCGTCTCTTACGCGCCTGAATGCAATGCATTCAAACCCGAATGCGTCGCGGTATTTTGGTGAGTAGTATCTTGATGCGCCTCTCCATCCTATCATCGGGTTAGCTTCTTTTGGCTCATATAGTGTGCCGCCTACCAGGTTTGCGTATTCATTTGATTTGAAGTCAGAGAGGCGGAATATCACGTCTTTTGGGTAGAATGCGGCGCCGATTGTGGCTATGCCGTATGCAAGCTTCTGTATGAAAAACTCTTTCTTGTCATCGTATCCTTCTGTTATTTTGTCTATTTTCTCTATCAGGGCAGCATGCTTGGGGTCTTTTTTCAGTTCATTGTAATGCAGGAGCGCCAATGGGTGAACCTTTATATATGAATTGATTATGAATTCTTCCCTTGCAAGGCCTACACCTTCATTTGGGATGAATGAGAGCTCAAATGCCTGCGAAGGGTTTCCCACGTTCATCATTATCTTTGTTTTCGTTGTCGGGACTGTCTTAAGGTTGACTTCTTCTATGTCGAATTTCAGTTTGCTGTCATAGACGTAACCTATTTCGCCTGAGGCGCATGACACTGTTATGTTTTGATTGTTTTTTATTGCTTTTGTTCCGTTTATTGTACCGACAACACAGGGAATTCCAAGCTCCCGGCTGATGATTGCAGCATGGCAGGTTCTTCCGCCCCTGTTTGTCACGATAGCGGATGCGATCTTCATTATCGGCTCCCAGTCAGGGTCTGTCATGTCTGTCACCAGAACCTGACCTTTTTTGAATTTGCTGATGTCATGGACATCATAGATAATGTTGGCTTCACCGGCACCAATAAGTTCGCCGACACTATCTCCTTCTATAATTACGTTGCCTTTCTCTTTTAATACATATTTTTTGATGATGTTTTTGTCTTTTTGTGAGTGGACGGTTTCCGGTCTTGCCTGGACAATAAATATATCACCGGTTTTCCCGTCTTTTGCCCATTCCATGTCCATTGGCTTTAAGTGCCCTGCTTTTTCAGAGTAATGGTCTTCGATATCTACTGCGTATTTTGCAAGTGTAACTATGTCATCGTCTGTCAGGCAGAACCTGCCCCTGTCATGTTTTGAGACAACTACGTTCTTTGTAGGTTTGCTCCCGTCTTCTGAGTATATCATCTTGATTTTTTTGTCGCCTATTGATTTGCTTATTATCGGTTTTTTCCCCTGTTTCAGTGTCGGCTTGAACACGTAATATTCGTCTGGGTTGACTGCGCCCTGCACGACATTTTCGCCAAGGCCATATGAGGCGGTTATGAAGACTGCATCCTTGAATCCTGATTCTGTGTCAATGGAAAACATTACACCTGAAGATGCAAGGTCCGAGCGCACCATCTTCTGGACACCGATTGAGAGGGCTATTGAGAAATGGTCAAAGTTTTTGTCCTGCCGGTATGATATTGCCCTGTTTGTGAATAGTGATGCAAAGCATTTCTTGCATGCTTCGATAAGCATCCCTGGCCCGACTATATTTAGGTATGTTTCCTGCTGGCCTGCAAAGGATGCATCTGGCAGGTCTTCTGCTGTTGCTGAGGATCTTACAGCCACATCGCAGTGCTCACCGTACTGCTTGCAAAGGTGTGAATAGGTATCTGTTATCGCGTCTTTAAGTTCTTTCGGAAATTCTGCGTTTAGTATTACTGTGCGTACTTTCTGGCCCCTTTCTGCGAGGTTGTTCATGTCGCCAGTGTCAAGGTCTGATAAGATGTCGCGGATTTTTTGCTCTATTCCTGATTTTTCAAGCAGGTAGCGATATGCATAAGCAGTGATGGCGAAGCCGTTTGGGACCTTTATGCCGCGGGGTGAAAGGTTCCTGTACATTTCACCAAGGGAGGCATTTTTGCCTCCTACAAGCCCTACATCATCTATTCCTAATTGGTCAAACCAGAGAATAAATGTTTTGTCTTTTTCCATTATTTCAAACCCCGTGCCCTGTATCTTCTCCTGATTCTTTTGTTTAGAAGAATTTATTACTCTCTTAGACTTCTAGTTATTTGGACTTCCAACATATATATAAGTTTCTGAGGGATGGTGTGAAAAATATTTCCGTGAAATATACATTTTTTTGATGGTTTCAATTCGACATTTCAAGTACAAAAACGCAACTATTCAATATTATTTGCATTGGAATTTTGGGTTGAAGGCACATATTTACACGCCAATTGTCACAAAAATAATACATGTGTTAGAAAAAAATGACAATCGAACAACTCTCAAACTTCTCATCAAAAATTCTACAATAGAACAATAAACTATAAAAAGTCCAGAAAACACAAGAACTGTATGTCTTCAGTCTGCTTCTATTTTCAGGTACATCAGCCCCGGCGCCTAAAAGTCGGCCACATCATAGACACAAAAAACTGCAAAACACCAGAAGAACTTGAGCGCGCAATCTTTGATGACAAAAAAAACAGGGAAGTACTTAAAAAAGTGTCTGAGAAGTGCTACTATCCTGCAAACCAGACAATGCTTGACCAGATTGACCTCTACAAGAGCCAGAAAAAAAAATTCAAAATATCCTACTCACTCCCCGGCCTTTTCATAGAGTCAATGGAGCGCTTTGACAAGAATGTGCTTGAGACTTTCGTCCAGCTTGCACGAACAGGGTGCGTGGAATTTCTCAACGAGACATACTATCACTCGCTTTCTGCTTTCTGGGGCAGGAACACTGAGAGGAGTGAATTCACAGAACAGGCAAAACTAAACCATGAGAAAATAAAAGAGATGTTGGGTGTTGAGCCAAAAGTCTTCAGGAACACTGAGCTTCTCTACAATGACCGGATAGCAGAAACCGTCGAAAAAATGGGATACATCGGCATGCTTGCAGAAGGAATTGAGTGGATACTTGAGGGCTGGAAATCACCTGAACACATATACCGGCCGCCTAACTCAAATCTTGCGATACTTTTGAGGCATTACTCCCTAAGCGACGACATGTCATACAGGTTTTCTGCAAGGTGGTTTGAACACTGGCCTGTGACTGCTGAAAAATATTCTTCATGGGTCGCGGCATGCCATGGAGAGACTATCAACCTTTTCATGGATTATGAGACATTCGGGGAGCACCAGTGGCAGGATACCGGCATATTCCATTTTCTCAGGCAGCTGCCATATGAGATACTTAAATGGGATCATGTGGAGTTCCTGACCCCATCAGAGACTATCCGGAAGTACCCGATAAGAGGCACAATATCAGTAAATGAGTTCAGCACAATCTCATGGGCAGACATGGAGCGCGATACGTCCGCATGGCTTGGCAACAACATGCAGCGCCTTGTTTTCAGCGAGCTTGAAAGAGTCGGGCACATCGTAAAACAAACAAAAGATCCTCATCTTCTGGATATATGGCGCTCCCTCCAGACATCTGACCATCTCTACTACTGCTGCACGAAATACTGGGCAGACGGCGATGTTCACAAATACTTCAGCCCTTATGACACTCCCCAGCAGTCGTTTGAAGGGCTTATAAAGGCGCTTGCGCAGCTTGAAGTGATAGCAAGAAATATGCTGTCAGAGAGCAGCCAGAGCGCACAAGAGGAAAAAATAACTGAAAAAGAAAAGCATACAAAAAGATACGAAGAAGCTCCCAGAGTGTAGATGAGTTTATTCAATAATGATCCTGTTTCTTGTGCCCAGCTTGTCGCCTGCGCGCCTGAGAGCCTCTTTTGCTGCATCAATATCTTCTGCATTTATATTCAGGCTCAGAATTGGCTGGTTTTTTTTCACACGCGCTGCAGTGCTTGACGGCTTCCCGAAAGGATGGCTCATGCCCTGGTAGAAACGGTCAGCCTGCGCAATAGCAGCCTGCGCATGCTCTCTTAAAACATTATGGGGGAAAACACGGACTTTCATACAGTATCCTTTATCTTCCACTTTCTTTTTAATATATGCATTTGCAGCAACACGGCATGCCTCAAGAGCATTATGCCTTATCTGCGCATCCTTGTCAAGCACAAGGTATACTGTATGCATGAACTCTCCTTTGGTGTTGCCCATATCAAAATTATTCAGCTTGCTACCGGGTACGCCCTTGATATATGACTTGCGATGCACCCTGACAGCCCTTCGGGTATAAGGCCTCTTGAAATCCTTGTAAATTCTTGCAGGTCTTAATCCCATGACAATCACTATCCGTTATAAAGAATACCAGATTATTTCAACCTCAACCTTTAAAAAGTTATTTGTCGGTGAAAATCATGGTGATGCGAAATCCGTATGTTTATCTTCCTATGAGGAACATGGTCTGCACTAGTACTTATTTTTACCAGCCGTATTTTTGGGATAGTGCCACACTGCCCGGGGAATAAATATATATATATCATACCAGACAATAATACCACTATGGAAGGAAAAAGTATAATAGGTATTGCGCTTGTAGTCATCATGGGCATTGTTATGTTCGGTATTGTATCAATAATGAATGCAACACTCGATAAACTGGATGACCAGTGCAAAGAATGCGGCAGTGACTGCGAAATAAAAAGATGCGCAGACGACACATCGTCGACAGGCAGAATGTTCTCATACGGGTTAATAGGCATCTACCTTATAGCCTCGGCAGGCATACTCTACTTTTCTTTCAAAAAAGAAGAAGAAGAAACACCGATCACAGCAAAACCGGATGCCCTGTCAGAAACTGACGAATATGCATACGGCTAGGCAAAACAGATAAAACTATATAAAGTTATCATTGTAATCAATATAACGGCGTCAGAGAGAGTTGCACTTAAATAGTTAGTAGCTTCATTCTTGTAAACTGCAAAAAACAAGCACAGGTGATATATTGACAACAGTATACGATGTAGACCCGAACAAACTAATAGAAGAGACAGCAAAAGAGCTAAAGAAAGACGAAAACATCAGCCCGCCTGAATGGTCGCATTTCACAAAAACAGGCG